>NZ_JAGQCP010000020.1:0-45777 GCF_024346255.1 Cyanobium sp. BA5m-10
GGTCGCAGCCTTGTGTTGGCCATTGCGAAGCACCTCTGCCACCGCGCCTGGCTGCTGCCGCCACTCCTGATAACGCTGCTGCACTGGCCTTAAGGCCTCTACGGCAGCTTCTGCCAGCAGGGGCTTAAAAGTGCCCCAGCCCATGGCGCCGCACTGCTCGGCTGCCTGCGAGCGGCTTTTGCCGGCCAGCAGGGCGTAGAGCCCCAGAAGGTTGTCTGCTTCTGGGCGCTCTGGATTACCGAATTCCAGTCCCATGGTGGGGTCGGTTTTGGCCCGTTTGATTTTTTTAACCACCAGTTCCGGCGGATCCAGCAAGCTGATCCGCGAGCCCTCGTTGGGGTCGCTTTTGCTCATCTTTGAGCTGCCATCAGTGAGGCTCATCACCCGGGCCCCTTCGCGCAGGATCAAGGGCTCGGGCACCTTGAGCACTGGAATTACCTCACCGTCTGGCTTGCGCTTGCCAAAACGGGCGTTGATGCGCTGCTGGGCAATGTCGCGTGCGAGTTCAAGGTGCTGCTTTTGGTCCTCCCCAACTGGCACCAGATCAGCGTCGTAGAGCAGGATGTCGGCAGCCATCAGCACCGGGTAATCCAATAGGCCCACAGACACCTGGTCTCCCTGTTTAATTGCCTTTTCCTTGAACTGGATCATCCGCTCCAGCCAATTGAGCGGGGTGGCGCAGTTGAGCAGCCAGGCAAGTTCGCAGTGGGCGCTCACGTGGCTCTGCACGAACACGGTTGAGCGATCGGGATCTATACCGCAGGCGAGATAGAGAGCTGCTGTTGAGAGCGTGTCCTCGGCGAGCTGGGCTGGCTGATGGGGAACTGTGATCGCATGAAGATCAACCACACAAAAAAAGGTGTCGTGGCTGCTCTGGAGATCAACCCAATTACGGATTGCGCCCAGCCAGTTGCCGAGGTGCAGAGCCCCAGTGGGTTGCACCCCAGACAGAACCCTCGGCCGTGCCATGGGACTCAGCTCGCGGTGCTCTCAGGATTTTCGGTGCTCTCAGAGTTGTCGGTACTCACAGTGCTCTCGGGGGCAAGCTCTTCGGCGGCCAGATCTTCGGCAGCAGCTTCGATCTGCTCGTCAGCGGCATCCTCTTCAGAGTTGGTCTCGATGGGCTCAGCCACGGGAGCAGGAGGCTTGCTTGGGCGAGCAAAGGGATCGATCCGAGGTGCCCGCTCCTGGCGGATCACCCGGCTCTCGCCACCCCCCGGCCGGCGCTCTGCGCGTGGGGCATCACCCCGTGGACCGGCCTGGGCCCTTTGCTGAGCGACTAGTTCGTCGAGCTTTCCATCCTCAAGCAGCTGGGCCACCGTGCGAATGGCGAAGCCCAGGGCAGCAACCGTGGAGCGCAGCGCGAAGCCCTCCTGAATGGCTCTGGCGGCACGCATCTCGTTGTCGCTGAGCCGGATGCGGAATCCGCCGGGTTCGCGGTTGCCTGGCGGGCGTCCGCCACCGGCACGCCCCCCCTGGTCATCGTGAGATTGAGAGGGGGTGGTTTCGTCGGCCATCGCCTCAGCCTGTGCAGTCAGAGGCAAGTGTGCCGCATCGGCTGGCCAAGGGGGGGGTGAGCCAGTGCAGCCGATGGGGCTCCCGCTGCCCGCTGCGGGCAAGCACGATCAGGGGCAGGGCCCGCACGGCCCCTGGTCGAAACTGGTTTCGATAGGTTTCCAGCAGCTCCAGATAGGCAGCAAAGGTCCAGCCGTGGTTGCCTCGCTCCTGGTGGCCCCAGAAGTGGCGCAGCGCCTCCTGGCAGGCCGGTTGACCGAATTCCTGCCAGCAGCGCAACTGGGCTGACCAGGCCGGCTGTCCGGCGGTGATCCAGGCCCGATAGCGCACCAGCTCCGGTGCTTCAGCACTGGCATCTGGCGGCAGCACCAGGGCGAGCTGCTCCAGTGATATGCGGCGCAGCCTCAGCCAGCAGCGCTCAAGCAGGGCCACCGGCAGGCTGCCAACCCAGATGGGAGCAGCCTGAAGTTCCACTCCCCATTCCAGCAGCTGGGCCTGCTGCCTGAGTGTCAACTGCGGGAGTGTCAATTGCGGTAGCTCCTCAGCCATGGGTGCCCTTAAAGGTGATCGCGGCGCTGGCGTATTCCCGGGGTTCGAGGTGGATCGTGCAGCGCACCCGACCAAACCGGGCCTCTAGGTGCTCTTCCACCAATTCGGTGATCCGGTGCGCGGTTGGCAGGTCATTGGCGTCCACCACCATGTGCATGTCGATAAACACCTGCTGGCCGAGCACTCCGCGGCTGGCGATGTCGTGGCAGTTGAGTACCCCTGCCACCTCCATCGCGACCTGGTGAATGGCCTCCGGGGCAATGGCGATCTGATCAACCAACTGGGGCAAGTTGGTGCGCAGCACCGACCAGCACACGCGCACCAGCAGCAAGCAAAGCGGAATCGCTAGGGCGACATCGAGCCAACTGAGGTTGAGCCACACCGCTCCTGCCAGGCCCACCAGCACCACCGCTGTTGTCCAGATGTCGCTGCTGGTGTGGGCCGCATCGGCCTTGAGCAGGGGACTGCCAAGCCTGCGCCCCTCGGCCCGCTCGTAGCTAGCCAACAGAATGTTGATTCCGAGCACGAGCAGCAGTATCAGTAGCTCCCGGCTATCCATTCGCAAGGGCTGTAGTCCAGTGCTCAGCCTCCCGATGGCGGCCTGCAGGATCTCAAAGGCAGTGAACAGGATGAAGGCTGCGATAGCCAGGGCCCCCACCGCTTCGTACTTGTGGTGCCCGTAGGGATGGTCCCTGTCGGGTTCGGGATCCGAAAGTCCATTTGTCACCAGTCCCAACAGGCTCGAAAATCCGTCAGTGGCACTGTGCATGGCATCCGCCAGCACTGCTAGCGAGCCACTCAAGAGGCCCAGCAGCAATTTCAACAGAGTCATGCTGATGTTGACGGCCAGGGCCACCAGCAGCACTCGCTTCACCTGTTCGCGGGTGTCCTGGCGACCCTCCATTAGGTTGTCTCTTACTCCTGGAGCTGGCAAGGCAAACCCCCGACTCGCGCCCAAGCTATTGGCATTTGCCGCCTGCGCAGCGTCTCAAGCTGAGCTAAAGATGCTTCAGCTTTTACAGCGCCGTTGACGCCGCCGGTGACCCTCCCCCAGCTCGCCGGGTTAGCCATGGTCTGCCAGGCCATGCCCACGACCCTCAAACCTTGGCTTCCGGCTATCGGCACCGGGGTTATCGGCTGGTTTGCCCTCGATGGGTTGCTGCGGTTAAGCCACCTGCCCATCGCCTCTGGTCTCACCTTGGCTGGCCTGGGCCTGGGTGCTTTGCTGCTGCGCCGCCGCCAACCCCGGGGGCCAGCCCCCACGGATGTGTCCGGCTGGCTGGGTCGCCTGGAGCAGCTTGAGGCTCAGTTTTTACGGTTGGCAGGGGAGCCAGCTCCAGCCCAGGCTGAGCTTGATAGCCGGTTGCGTAAGGACCAACTGGCAGCCCTGCGCCAGGAGCTGGACCGGCAGGGCTTGCAGTTGGCCCTGGTGGGTACCTGCCCTCCGGCTCTGGCTCTTCAACCAGATCTGATCGGGGCCCTGCGTGGTCCCGAGACACTTCAGCTTCACTGGGCCCATCCCTTGCCGGCCTGGAGTGCCGATTGGTCTTGGCCTGAAGTATTTGCTGCCTGCGACCTGCTGATCCACCATCTGCGCACTCCTCTCTCCGCCGCTGATCTGCGCTGGCTCGAGGCCCTGCCCGCCGCCCAGCCCGCCTGGCTGCTGGTGGATTGCCCCAGTGATGACCAGTCTCGCCAAGCTTTGAGCGCTGAATTGCGCTCCCAGCTTGGGCAGGAGCTTTCCAGCCGTCTGCTTTTTTGGGATGGCCTACCCACGACCCTTGTAGCCAGCATTTCGCCCCTAGCCCGGCACCTCGCCAGTGGCGGAGCGGAGCTGCGCCGCGGACGCCAGCTGCGTCGTCTTGAGCAATTGCACGGCCAGTGGCAGTGCAATCTCGAGCAGCTGCGGCGCCAGCACTTTCTGCCGCTGCAGCGGCGCACCCAATGGCTGGTGGCGGCCGGGGTGGTGGCGGCGCCCCTGCCGAGCCTTGATCTGCTGGTGCTTGCGGTGGCTAATGGCTTAATGCTGCGCGAAATGGCTCGCCTCTGGGATTGCCCTTGGACTTTTGAGCAACTGCAGGCCGCCGCTAGCGAACTGGCCAAGGCAGCCCTCGCCCAGGGGGTAGTGGAGTGGAGCAGCCAGCTTCTGACTGGCCTGGTCAAGTTGCATGGCGCCACCTGGCTGGTGGGGGGGGCGTTGCAGGCCCTCAGCGCCGCCTATCTCACCCGGGTTGTGGCCAGGTCCATGGCTGACATGTTGGCCCTCTCGGCGGGGGTGAGCGAGCCTGATCTCGCCGAGATAAAACGCCAGGCACCCTTGTTGGTGGCCCGGGCAGCGGCGGCTGAAAAACTCGACTGGCCTGCGTTTATCGAGCAGGGCCGGCAATGGCTTTGCAACCTGCCCCCTGCCAGCATGATTTGCTCAGATCTGATGGCAGCGGAGCGAACCCCTTGATTGACCTTGATCAGCGGTTGTTGTTTGCCTTTCTGCTCACCCTGGCAGCCGGCCTTTGCACCGGGCTTGGCAGTTTGCTTGGGCTGGTGTCGAGGCGGTTCAGCCCCAAGTTGCTCAGTTTGTCGTTGAGCTTTTCGGCTGGCGTGATGATTTTTGTCTCCTTTGTGGAGATATTTCCCAAGGCTAGGCAAGCGCTGGCCCTCGGGCTTGGAGCCACTACCGGCTATGGGGTAACTGTGCTGGCTTTTTTTGCTGGCATGGTGGTGATTGCCTTGATCGACAACGCCCTACCAAGCCATGATCTGACCCTTCCTGAGGCCAACTTTCCCAGGACCGAGTCGCAGACCTTGCTGCGCACAGGTTTGTTTTCGGCTCTAGCGATTGCCATCCACAATTTTCCAGAGGGTTTGGCCACCTTTGTTGGTGCCCTTTCAAGTCCAAGACTTGGCATCAGCATCGCCATTGCGATCGCCATCCACAACATTCCCGAGGGCCTGGCGATTTCAGCTCCTGTGTATTACGCCACTGGCAGCCGCCGCACTGCTTTTTGGGTGTCTTTCGCCTCGGGACTTGCCGAGCCCATCGGTGCAGTGGTGGGCTACGTCTTTTTAAAAACATTTCTCAGCGACACGGTAATGGGATTGATTTTTGCCAGCGTCGCCGGATTGATGGTTTACATCTGCTTCGATGAATTGCTGCCTGCCGCCCAGCGCACCGGGGCCCATCATCACGTGATGATTGCTGGCCTCACGGCAGGAATGCTGGTGATGAGTGTCAGCTTGGTGCTGCTGGCCTGAGGTGAACCAGCTCCCCAGCCGAGATCCAGCTGCGCCCGGCGCAGATCAGAGCTGGCCCTGGTGGCCCCTGTTGCCGCTCTACCCCTACGGCCGCCGCCGCACCTTGGTGCGCGAATTAATCCCTGACCAGATCTGGAGTTTCGAGCAGCTCCAGGGCGTGTTTTACGTGGCAGTGCCGATCCGGATGACGGTGGTGCGTTTGCGGGCTGGGCTGTTGCTTTATGCCCCCGTGCCCCCCACTGGAGAGGTGCGGGCAGCGCTTGCCGAGCTGGAACACCGCTACGGGCCCGTTTGCACGATCGTGCTGCCCACCAGCTCTGGCCTCGAGCACAAGCTGCCTGTGCCGGCGATGGCAAGGGCTTTCCCTGCTGCCCAGGTGTGGGTAACACCAAGGCAGTGGAGCTTCCCCTTGCCGCTGCCGCTGGCCTGGTTGGGGTTCCCGGGCCAGCGCACCCGGGTGTTGTTTGAGCAGGGCCTTCCCCATGCCGATGAGCTGCACTGGCTACCGCTCGGGCCCCTAGACCTAGGCCTGGGCACCTTCATGGAGGCGGCCTGCCTGCACCGCGCCAGTGGTTGCCTGCTGCTCACCGATGCCCTGGTGGCCATCAGCGAGCAGCCCCCAGAGCTATTTGATGCCGATCCGACGCCGCTGCTTTTCCATGCCAGGGATCGCGGTGATGCGCCCTTGCTGGACACTCCTGATTGCCGCAGGCGGGGATGGCAGCGACTGGTGTTGTTTGCCTCCTATCTCCGCCCAGACCATCTGCAGGTTCCTGGAATCAGGGAGCTGCTTTCCAGCCTGCTGGCCGCTGGGGTGCGCTCGCCGCGGGCCTATTTCGGCCTCTACCCCTTCCGCTGGCAGGAGGGCTGGCAGGCTGAATTTCGGCGGCTGGTGCCCGGCCATGAAGCACTGCTGGTGGCGCCTGTCCTGGAGCGGCTGGTGTTTCCCCGCTGCCGGGCCGCCCTGGTGACCTGGATCCGAAATTTGGCTGGCCAAGCCGAAATCCGCTGGCTGGTGCCGGCCCATTACCAAGCTCCGGTGGCCTGCAGCCCCCAGCAATTAAGGGAGCTTGCAGACTGCCTAGAAGGGCGAGATTGGGCACCAGACAGCGGCAGCTGGGCTTACCTGAGCGGCATTGACAAAACCCTTCTGCGCTATGGAGTGGTGCCAGAGCAGCCCGCGGAGCCTGGACCAGGGTTTTTGGATTAGGGGATTCCGGACTAGGGGATTACTGAGTTTGAGCCAACTCAGAGCCTGAGCTCGCCTGGGTCGGCATCTAGGTCGCTGTCCAGATCTCCGCAGCCCAGCAGGCTCGTGTCCAGTTCCATGCGCTGTTCCATCTGGCGCAGGAAGTAACCGGTCATCATCGCCGAAGCCAGCAGGCCAGCCAAGTTTTCTCGGTTGGTCTGAATCTTGACTTCGAACTGCTCGCCGGGGAGCATCCCCAACAGCCCTTGGACGTTATGGCGAATGATGTCCTGGATGTCGCCACTGGCTGAGCGAGCAACCCTTTGCAGCACATCAGGAGACTGCTCCTGCAGGTACTGAATCAACGAGTTACCGCTGATTGCTTCGTTATCGGTGGTCAGGAACTCCGGGTTGAACATCGCCGGCGTGCGCTGCATCCGACTTGCACCTTACCCCAGCTCATTCGTAGTACCAGGGGGGTGGCCCATGGCGGAGATCCGTAACCAACCGAACCGATTGAGGGGCCAGTAGCGAAGCACCGCCGTGCCGATTAATGCCTTTTGAGGCAGGGGCCCCCAGATGTGGGAATCCAAGCTGGCATTGCGGTTGTCTCCCAAAACCAGCAGATGGTCTGGGGGCACCGTGAGGGGTTCCAGCTGGTAGTCCATCGGTTCAGCTGACCAATCGATCGCCGCTTTGCTGCCGTTGCGCCAAAGCACACCATCACGAACCTCCACTTCATCGCCCGCTTGGCCCACCACCCGCTTGATCAGGGCCGCCTTGGGGTCGTAGCCAGCGGCTATTAGGGCTGTGGGGGGATGGAAGACCACCACGGTGCCGATCGGTATGGGGCGATGCAGCCGGGCGCGCAGCTTCTCCACCAGCACCCGATCCTGCAGTTGCAGGGCCGGGAGCATTGATCCCGTGGGAATCCAACGGGGTTCCAGAACCGCCCAGCGCAGCACCAGGGCCAGCAACACCCAGACCAGAACTGGCACCACCTGGCGGCGCAGGGTTTCGACCAGGCTGGGATTGCTGCTGGGGGGCGAGGACGACAAGGGTGCAGGGGAGACTGGTCAAGTCCATCCTGAACCGCCCTGGCGTGGAGTTGGCCCGTCGCAATCTCGAGGCGGCGCTGCTGCTGCTGAAGGCCCTGATGGGCCAGGGGCTCAGCCGGGCTGTGTTGTGTCCGGGCAGTCGCTCTGGTGCCCTGGCCCTGGCCCTGGGGGTGCTTGAGCCGCGCGGGCTGGCGCTGTACACCGCCATTGATGAGCGCTCTGCCGCCTTTTTTGCCCTGGGATTGGCCAGGGCCACTGGAAAAGCAGTTGCGGTTGTAACCACCTCGGGCACCGCTGTGGCAAATCTGCTGCCCGCCGCGGTGGAAGCGGACTATGGCGCCATCCCTCTATTGCTGATCAGTGCTGATCGCCCCACCCGGCTCAAGGGCTGTGGGGCAAACCAGACCGTGAACCAGGAAAGCTTTCTGGCCGCCAGTGTGCGCTGGTTTGGCCAGGGCGATGGCACTGGACTGGCTGCCATGACGGACGCTGCCATCGCCGCCCTGGCTCGCCAGGCATGGTCTGCAACCCGGCCCCCTGGCCTGGCCCCGGGGCCAGTGCACCTCAACCTTCCCTTTGCCGAACCTCTACATGCGGACGGGCCGGCGCTGCTTGAGGCAATCGCCCACGGTTCCCTTGAGACAACTCCACCGTCATTGGCCGAGCTCGCCCTAGGGGCTGCTGGATCAGGAATACAGGCAACGCCCTTCAGCCCCGCTCCCGATCCAGGCCAGCCAGGCGTGGTTGTGGCTGGTCCCTGGCGCGGCCTGCCCCAGCACTGGCCTGGTTACGTGGAAGCTTTGCTGCGCTGGCAGCGGTGCACGGGCTGGCCCGTGCTGGCAGATGGACTCAGCGGGCTGCGGGGGTTGGCTGACCTCGATTTGATCAGCAGCTACGACCTACTGCTCGAGGCTCCTGAACCCAAGCTGCGATCAGCCCAGGTGCTGCGCCTTGGCCCCTTGCCCGCCAGCCGCCGCCTACAGCGCTGGCTGGCCGACCAGAACGCTCTCCAGTGGCTTGTCAGTGAGGGCGAGCCGAGATGTCTTGATCCGCTCGGCAGCGGATGGCACGGCAGCGGATGTCAGCAGAGCGCAGCCGGTTTGGCCGGCTGGAGCGCCAGCTTGCCACCATCTTTTTGGGCCGGCGGCCCCAGCGCCGAGGCCCTGCAGTTTGGGTCTCGTTGGCGCCAGCGGGAGCTGCAATTACAGCTCTGGCTAGATCAGCAGCTGGCCAGCGGTGATGGGGCAGAAAATTGTGTAAGTGAGCTTTGTTTGGCGCGCCAACTGGGGCTCCTGCTGCCTGCCGGCTTGCCGCTGGTGCTTGCCAACAGCAGCCCCGTGCGCGATTGGGAGAGCTTCGCCAACCCCGCTGCCCCCTGGCGAGCGGTTTATGGGTTTCGAGGGGCATCAGGCATCGATGGCACCTTATCGATCGCCTGCGGGGTCGCTGAGGCCCATGGCCAGGCGGTGCTGCTCACGGGTGATCTGGCCCTGCTCCATGACAGCCATGGCTGGCTCTGGCAGCGCCAGCTAAAGGGGCGACTCACCGTGATCCTGATCAACAACGGCGGTGGCGGCATCTTTGAGCAGCTGCCGATTCGCACTACACCTGAGCAGGCCCTGGATTTCGAGAGGTTGTTTGCCATGCCCCAGCAGCTTGATCACTTGGCCTTGGCTGCAGCCCATGGCGTGCCGGGGCGCAGGGTGGAGCAGCTTGCTGGCTTGCCATCCCAGCTGGACTGGGCGCTGAATCAGCCGCTGGCGCTGCTTGAGCTGGTCAGTGATCGCCGCGCCGATGCACTCAGGCGCCAGAGCTTGCGCAGAATGGCCGCCCAAGCCCTGATGCAGTCTTGAGCCCTTCCTCCCCGACCCCGTCAGCGGTGCAGTGGCAGCCCGCCGGCACCTACGAGGACATCCTTTTTGATCTGTGCGAGGAGGGGATCGCCCGCATCACGATCAACCGACCCCACAAGCGCAACGCCTTCCGGCCCCGCACCGTGCACGAGCTTTGCGACGCCTTTTCCCGTGTTCGCGACAACCCTCGGGTCGGGGTGGTGTTGTTTACCGGCGCCGGCCCAGCGGCTGATGGCGGCTGGGCCTTTTGCGCTGGCGGCGATCAAAGCGTGCGCGGCGATGGGGGCTATCTCGACGAGTCGGGTTTGCCCCGTCTCAATGTGCTGGATTTGCAGCGCCTGATCCGCAGCTTGCCGAAGGTGGTGATTGCCTTGGTGGCCGGTTACGCGATCGGTGGTGGCCAGGTGCTGCACCTGCTGTGCGATCTGAGCCTGGCGGCTGAGAACGCCGTATTTGGTCAGACGGGCCCGCGGGTGGGCAGTTTTGATGGGGGCTTTGGCGCCGGCTACCTGGCCCGGCTGGTGGGACAGCGCAAGGCACGGGAGATCTGGTTTCTCTGCCGTCAATACGGGGCCGACCAGGCTTTGGCCATGGGCTTGGTGAATGGGGTTGTGCCCCTTGATCAGTTGGAGCCGGAGGGGATCAGCTGGGCGCGCGAGGTGCTCCAGCACAGCCCCACGGCGATCCGCTGCCTCAAGGCTGCCTTCAACGCTGAAACCGACGGCATGGCAGGAATTCAGGAACTGGCCGGCCAGGCCACCCATCTCTTTTATCGAACAGCGGAGGGCCAGGAGGGGCGCAATGCCTTCCTTGAGAAGCGACCGCCGGACTTCTCCGATGCACCCTGGCTACCTTGAAAACAAACGGATTTCATCTCAGGGCAGTGGGTCGCTTGGGGCTGCTGCGATTGCTTCCGCTCCTACTTGTGGGAGCCGTCTTATTTGTGCCACCCCTTGCCGTTGCTGCTGTGGAGCCATCGCAGCAGCGTCGGCTCGTACTTGACCGGCGCCAGCGCCAGTTGTTGGTAATAGAGGGCAACCAGGAGCGCAAGCGCTTCCCGGTGGGAGTCGGCCGGCCGGGCTGGGAGACCCCGGTGGGTCAGTTTTCGGTTATCGAGCTAGCGGTAGATCCCACCTGGGAGCACCCAGCCACCGGCCAACGCATCCCGCCTGGACCTGCCAACCCCCTCGGCAGCCGTTGGATTGGCTTTCACCGCGACTGCAAGGGCCGCGCCGGCTTTAACGGCAGCGAGCACCTTGTGGTGAAGGGTTGCGTCAGCGCTGGCTTCCACGGCACACCCCAGCGGCACAGCGTGGGGCAGGCCGTATCGCACGGCTGCGTGCGCCTACTGGATGAGCATGTGCGGGAACTGTTCGACTTGGTGGAGATGGGCATGCCCGTGACGGTGCTGCCCTAGCGCCAACCGTAGAGTTGCGCCCACCACCGGTAACTCTGGGATGCGGGTCTTGTTTGCGGCGGCCGAATGCGCGCCGATGATCAAGGTCGGGGGCATGGGTGATGTGGTGGGCTCTTTGCCCCCGGCCCTAGCTGCCTTAGGCCACGACGTACGCATCATCCTGCCGGGATACGGCAAGTTGTGGTCGAAGTTGAAGGTTTCGCCCGAGCCCATCTGGCGCGGCCACACCATGGGCAATGACTTCGCTGTCTTTGAGGCCCGCCATCCCACCAACGGCCTAATTCTCTATTTAGTGGGCCATCCAGTTTTCGATCCGGAGCGCATCTACGGCGGTGAAGACGAGGATTGGCGCTTCACTTTCTTTGCCAGCGCGACTGCGGAATTCTGCTGGCATCACTGGAAACCTCAGGTGCTGCATTGCCACGACTGGCACACCGGGATGTTGCCGGTGTGGATGCACCAAGACCCGGAGATCAGCACCGTCTTCACAATCCACAATCTCAAGTATCAGGGCCCTTGGCGCTGGAAGCTTGATCGCATTACCTGGTGTCCCTGGTATATGCAAGGAGACCACACTATGGCGGTGGCCTTGCTGTATGCAGATCGGGTCAATGCGGTGTCTCCCACCTATGCGATGGAGATCCGCACGCCCCAATACGGCGAGCATCTAGATGGCTTGCTGAATTTCATCAGTGGCAAGTTGCGCGGCATTCTCAACGGCATTGATACCGAAGACTGGAATCCAGCCACTGATCCCAGCCTGCCAGCCCAGTTTTCGGCTGCGGATTTAGCTCCCCGTGCCATTAACAAGCAGGCCCTGCAGGAGCGCTTTGGCCTGGCTGTGAATCCCCGCTCCTACCTAATGGGAATGGTGAGCCGGCTAGTCGATCAAAAAGGTGTCGACCTGCTGCTGCAGGTTGCTGATCGGGTGTTGGCCTACACCGACAGCCAGGTTGTTGTTCTGGGCACGGGGGATCGCACCTATGAGTCGGGGCTTTGGCAGATGGCAGCGCGCCATCCCGGCCGCTTCGCCGTTTTCCTCACCTACGACGACGCCCTCTCACGGCTGATCTATGCCGGTAGCGACGCCTTTTTGATGCCGAGCCGCTTTGAGCCCTGCGGTATCAGCCAGATGCTGGCGATGCGCTACGGATCGATTCCGGTGGTGCGGATGGTGGGCGGTCTGGTGGACACCGTGCCCCCCAACGACCCCCTGGCTGGCAGCGGCAACGGCTATGGCTTCGACCGCTATGAACCCATCGACTTCTACACGGCGATCGTGCGCTCATGGGAGGCCTACCGCAATCAGGCCAGTTGGCAGGAGCTCCAGCGCCGGGGCATGGGCGTGGACTTCAGCTGGGCCCGCTCGGCGCTCGAATACGACGCCATGTACCGCGACGTTTGCGGGGTAAAGGAGCCAACGCCTGAAGCTGCCGCCGTTGAGCGTTTCTCCCAGGGTCAAGATGCGGACCCCAGCCGGCGGGGCCTGGCTTCCCTGCTGAAGCGTCGTTGAACCCCTTTTGGTGCCGCCACCCACCTCAGCCCCCGACAGATCGGGCCGTTCGGACCCGCCAGCTCCCTATCCGGCCCCTTACGTAGAACCTTGGGGCCGTCTTGCAGGGGACCTGCGTGCCGCCCTGGCCAGCACGGTGCTCAAGCTGAGGGAGCTGGTGCGCCGCAACCGCGAGGGGGACTTATCGGTGCCTGGCTTCTGGCCCCAAGCACTAGCTGCCTTTTTTTGGCCGGTGCTGTTAGCCCTGGGCTTGGCAGTGGTGGCGTGTTTGCTGACGCTGCTGATAAAAACTTTTGCCCCCACCCCCACCACTTTTGATATTGCTGATAGTTCAGCCTCTCAACCAGTTGTTGAACAAGTTGCTGAACGACTTGCCCCCCGTTCTGACCTGCCGCTCCCGCAGGCCCTAGGCCAGCCAGCTGCTCGATCTGTTGGTCCAGCGCCAAGCTCCCCTGAGCCTCCTGAGCTTGTAGAGCCTGCTCCTGCCGTGCGCCTCGAGCTCGACCCCCTGCTGGCCCTGCTCTCAAACGATGACCCCGATGGCAGCATTTCCTCGGCGCGCCCCCACCCCGAGCAGGGGCTGCTCGATCTGGAGCTGGTGAGTACCTGGGCAGGCTTGCCATTGCAGCGACGCCAGCAGCAAGCCGATCTCTGGCTGCAGCGCAGCCGCGAACTGGGTTACGAGCGTCTGCGCCTGCTAGCACCTGGCGGCAATCTGCTGGCTCAGGCCGCCCGGGTGGGTAGCGGCATGGTGCTGTTGGAGGGGGAGCCAATTCCTCAGGCATGATCCTCCGCATCGCCCCCGACTGCCGACGATGAGTCTGCGTTTAGCCCAGTTGCAGGAGCTCTGGGGTCAACCCGCCACCGGCCCCCTGGCCCTGGATCAGGCGGAGCTGAAGCTCGCCCCCCAGGCCATCTGCACCGATAGCCGCCAACTGAGCGGCGGCGACCTTTTTCTGCCGCTGATTGGCGAGCGCTTCGATGGCCATGGCTTCCTTGCCGCTGCCCTTGAAGCAGGTGCCGCCGCCCTCATAGCCCAGGCGGGCCACCTTGCGCCAGCCTCCCAGGCAAGTGTGTTGGCTGCTGCCGCCAAAGCTCACGTGCCCCTCTGGCTGGTGCCAGACACCCTGCAGGCTTACCAAGACCTGGCGGGTCTCTGGCGCCTGCAGCTTGCAGCGCCAGTGGTGGCGGTAACCGGTTCCGCCGGTAAGACCACCACGCGGGAACTTATCCGTAGTGCCCTGGCTCCACTTGGGCCGATTTGGGCCTCCAGCGGCAACGAAAACAACGACGTAGGCGTTCCCCTGACCTTGCTTGGCGCAGGCCCTGATCAGGCGGCCTTGGTTGTGGAAATGGGCATGCGGGGCCTCGGTGAGATCGAACGGCTGAGTCGCTGCGCCAGCCCCGATGTGGCGGTGATCACCAACATCGGCACAGCCCACATCGGCCGGCTTGGCAGTCGCGAGGCAATCGCAACGGCTAAGTGCGAAATCGTGGCTGGTTTAAGGCCCGATGGCTTGGTGGTTATCCCGGCTGGTGATCCCCTGCTGGACCATGCCCTGGCCAGGGTGTGGTCTGGCCGGGTAGTGCGGGTTGCCCTGCAGGGAGAAGGTCATGAAGCTGCCGCAGATCTGGTGGGCAGCCTTGATTGCCAGGGGGAGATTCTGGAGTTGGCCGGAGTGGCCCTGCCCGTGCCGCTAGAGGGAGTGCATCACGCCCGCAACCTGATGCTTGCCATGGCGGTAGCTCGGGAGCTCGGCCTTGAGCCTGAGCGTTGGCGGCCCCTGCAGGTGGATCTGCCCGGAGGGCGCAGCCGCCGTTTGCAGCAAAATGGCGTATTGATACTTGACGAGACCTACAACGCCTCACCGGAGGCGGTGCTTGCCGCCTTGGAGCTGCTGGCCCAGCAGCCTGGCCGCCGCTTCGCGGTGCTCGGCACCATGCTCGAGTTGGGCGAGCAGAGCCTGGCTCTGCACCGCAGCGTGGCCGAGCGGGCAAGGCAACTAGACCTTGATGGGCTGGTGATCGTGGACCAGGGCGAGGAAGGGGCGGCCATGGTTGCGGCGGCCACTGGCCTATCGCGTTTAAGGCAGGTGGATTGCCCGGAGGCTGCGGCAGAGCCTTTGCAGCAGTGGCTGCGGCCTGGAGATGTGCTTCTGCTCAAGGCCAGCAGGGGTGTTGCTCTGGAGCGCTTGATTCCGCTTCTCTAATAGGGCTCGCCGGGCTCGGCGCCATCGGCCATGATGGCTGCGGAGCAGCATTTCACGATGTTGTGCCTTCGGGCGAAGGTCCTGGGTGGTGGTTCACTCGGGGCCTTTCTGCTTTCAGCCCAAATACCAATGCAACATGGCAGTCAGCTGGCCCACCATGCCCTTGCCGGTGAGAAGCTCGCCGGCGATTGCTGCGGCAAAGCCCAGCATGGCCATCCGACCGTTTAATAATTCCACCCCGGCCAGGGCAGCCTTGTTCCAGGGTTTGGGGCTGGTCATGCTCTCGCCAAACCGTTCTACCGGCTCGTAGAGAAAGCCCTCCTTATCTGGTGAAGCCGCAGGACGCCGGTCGCGATTCATAAAAGCTGGGGAAGATTGGCGCAGCCTATGGGGCTGGAGGGCTTGGCTGGCTTAGCGGGGTGGACCAGTTTTCCTTGACGAGCTGGCGAGCACGGCCCAAGGCGAGCGAACCGTCCGGCACGTCCTTGGTGATAGTCGAGCCGGCACCAACGGTGACGTTTTCGCCCAGGGTCAGTGGTGCTACAAGCACGGAATTTGCCCCGGTTTTGCTGCCGGCGCCCACCACGGTGCGGTGCTTGCGCACACCGTCGTAATTGGCGGTGATTGTGCCTGCTCCCACGTTGACGCCAGCGCCCAGATCTGCGTCGCCGATATAGCTGAGATGGTTTACTTTGACGCCATTGGCAAGACTGCTGTTTTTGACTTCCACAAAATTGCCGATGTGACAGTGCTCTGCCAATGAGGTGCCGGGGCGTAGCTGGGCGAAGGGGCCAATGGCGCAGTGCTCAGCCACCTGCACTTGGCGCAGCACTGAATAGAGCACGGTCACCCCTGCTCCCAAACTGCTGTCTTCGATCAAGCAGCCGGGCCCGATGCGGCAGCCATCGCCAATGGAGCTGCTGCCGCGGAAGTGGCATTGGGGTTCAACAACAACATCTTGACCAAATCGGCAGTCCTCGCTGAGGGTGCAGCTAGCTGGATCGACAAAGCTCACACCCTCAGTCATCCAGTGGCGCTTTAGCCGCTCCTGCAGTGCCGTCTCGCATTGGCTGAGCTGAAGCCGGTCGTTGATACCGGCGATTTCGTCAGCATCTGCCACCTCTCGGTGCATGGCCGGCTGGAGCAGGGCCACCGTATCGGTGAGGTAGAGCTCGCCTTGGTCGTTGTCGGTGGTGAGCATGGGCAGCACCTCGGCCAACTTGGCCCAGTTGAAGCAGTAGATACCGGCGTTGGTTAGGTGGTTGAGACGCTGCTGGTCGTTGCAGTCGCGGTGCTCAACGATCGCGCTGACGGAGCCGTTGGCATCTGCAAATACCCGCCCGTAGCCACTGGGATCGTCCAGCCTGGCCGTGAGCAGGGTCACGGCAGCGCCACTGCTGCGGTGTTGCTCCAGCAGGGCCGCAAGGGTTTGGGGGCGTAGCAACGGCACGTCGCCATTGAGCACCAACAGATCGCCGCTGAAGTTATCTAGCGGTTCGAGCAGTTGCTGCACGGCGTGGCCAGTGCCGTTCTGGGGCTGCTGCAGCACGAATTCCAGGCCGCTTAGGCCCTGCAGCTGCTGCTCCACCCGCTCGGCCTGGTGGCCAACGATCAGCAGGCGCCGCTCGGGCTGAAGCTGCTCGCAGCTGGCCAGTACCCGCTCCACCAGGGTGGCCCCGGCTAAGGGCTGGAGCACTTTGGGCAGGGCGCTCTTCATGCGGGTGCCCTTCCCTGCGGCCAATACGGCGACGGCGAGCATGGTCAGGCGGTAACTACTGGCCGGGAATCTACGTGGACTACCTGTCAGCTTGCCTGCTGCTTGAGGCGGGCTAGGTCGTCCCAGAAGCCCGGATAGGAGACGGCTGCCGCTTCCGGCCGGTGCAGCAGGGTGTCACCCCGGGCGATGCCGGCAGCTACCGCCAGACTCATGGCAACCCGGTGGTCGGTTTCACTGTCGACCTCTGCACCGTGCAGTTCGGTGCAGCCATTGATAGTCATGCCGTCTGCGAATTCCTCGATGCGGCCGCCCATCGCACCGAGCTGCCGTGCCATGACCGCGAGGCGGTCTGTTTCCTTGACCCGCAGCTCTTCGGCGTCACGAATACGGCTGATGCCCTCGGCGCAGCAGGCGGCTACAGCCAGCACTGGGATTTCATCCACGAGCCGGGGGATCAGTTCGCCACCGATATCAAAGGCTTGCAGCGGGCCGTGGCAAACCCGCAGGTCACCCACCGGCTCTCCGGCCACATCCCGGTGGTTGAGCACGCTTATTTGGGCGCCCATCTGCTCCAGCACCTCGAGGATGCCGGTTCGGCTGGGGTTGAGCCCCACGTTCTGCACTGTGATTTCAGCGCCTGGGGTGATGGCACCGGCCACCAGCCAGAAGGCGGCGGAGCTGATGTCACCTGGCACTACCACGGCTTGACCTTTGAGCGTTTGCCCCGGGGTCAGGGTCACCACCGTGTTGCCCGCACCGCCCACAGACAACTCGGCGCCGAAGGACCGCAGCATTCGCTCGCTGTGATCGCGGCTCTGGGCCGGCTCGATCACGGTGGTGGGCCCGTCAGCGGTGAGGGCGGCAAGCAGGATGGCGCTCTTCACCTGGGCTGAGGCCACCGGGGTGTGAATGGTTGTGCCGCGCAGGGGCTGACCCATAACCGCTAGGGGTGCGTAGTTGCCGTCCCCGCGGCCATGGATCTGGGCACCCATTTGGGCAAGGGGGGCTCCGACCCGCCGCATCGGCCTGCCCCGTAGGGAGCCATCACCAGTGAGCACGAAGTGGCGGCCCACCCGGCCTGCCAGCAGCCCCAGCATCAGCCGCATGGTGGTGCCCGAATTGCCGCAATCGAGCACATCGCCAGGTTCCTGGAAGCCATCAAGGCCGGCGCCTTGCACAGTCACTGGCTGGCCGGCCTGAATCGGTGATACCTCCACGCCCATGGCCCGCAGGCAGGCGGCCGTACTGAGCGGGTCCTCCGCTGGTAGCAAGCCCTCGATGCGGGTTTCTCCTTCGGCGATAGCCCCAAACAAAAGGGCCCGGTGAGAGATTGATTTATCCCCGGGTACCTGCACGGTTCCCACCAGAGTGCTGCCGCCAGCCAGGCTGAGCGGGGCGGATTTAGCGGCGGAATGGGCCACGAAGCAGTGACGGCAGTTGGCCGATCCTATGGAGCGCGCCGCGGTGGGGAGGCCCATGGCTCAACCAAGCATCACACCCCCCTCGCCATCGGATCCGGCCACGGCGCTGCGCAGGTCGAACAGCAGGTCTTCGAGACTGAGTTCCGCCAGCGCCTTCTGCCGGACCCGCTCTAGCCGTAGCTGCAATGCATTGGTCACTTGATCGGCTGGTGAGCTGGCCGGCTCCGACGGTGCGGACCGATTCGCACTTTCTTTCGGAGCATCGCCAACTCTCAAAGCTTCGCCGACTATCAAAGCTTCGCCAAGCCCTGCAAAAATCTGCTCCATTGAAATGTCCCGGGCTGGCCTGCTAAGTCGGTACCCCCCCACCCGCCCCCGCCTCGCATCCAGCAGCCCGGCTCGGCGTAGGCGCAGGAGCAGCTGCTCCAGCATGGGTTCGGGTAGATCATGGATTGTGGCCAGCGTGTGGGTTGACTGCCACTCCAAGGGCCTTGCTGCCAGCTCCAACAGGGCCTTAAGAGCATGGCTGGCCTGGCGAGAAAGCATCACGCCTTAGCCGTTGCCCGCCCTGCCAGCCGCTCCAGCACGTGCTCCAGGGTGTAACCAAATAGGGCTGGATCTGGCTCCTCCTTACCGATATCTGCCAAGCCAAGCTCGGCCCAACGGGCATCGAGCCTGGACTCCAGCTCGGCGGGACGGCTAAGCGGTTCGCCCCAGGGGTGGCGCTTCTCTGGACCGATCTTGGTGGTGGCATCGATCGCCAGCCTGCCGCCCAAGCCCAGGCGCTCGCTGGCGAAATCGAGGCTGTCAAAGGGGGTGTCTTCGAGCACAAACAAATCCCGCTGCGGATCCACTTGGGCACTGATCGCCCAGATCACTTGGCGCGGGTCGCGGATGTTGATGCTTTTATCCACCACCACCACAAATTTGGTGTACGTGAACTGGGGCAAGGCGCTCCAGAAGGCCATCGCCGCCCGCTTGGCCTGGCCTGGATAGGCCTTATCGATGGCAATCACAGCCAGTTTGTAGCTGAGCCCCTCCATCGGCAGAAAGAAATCGACGATTTCAGGGATCTGTTGGCGCAGGATCGGCGTGTAGATGCGGTTTAGGGCGATCGCCAACATGGCGTCTTCCTTGGGGGGCCGGCCACTGAAGGTGGTGAAGTACACCGGATCACGTCGCTGGGTGACGCACTGGATCTGGACGAGGGGCGAATCTTCGACGCCGCCGTAGAAGCCCATGTGGTCGCCAAATGGTCCGTCAGCCAGCTCAGAGCCAGGGGTGATAGTGCCTTCCAGCACCACTTCACTGTGGCTCGGCACCTCCAAATTCACTGTTTTGCACCTAGCGAGCCGGACGCCCTCGCCGGCGTAGATGCCAGCAAAAAGCCACTCGCTCAACTGCACCGGGATCGGCGTGGCGGCCGCCATCACCAGCAGCGGATGCACGCCGATGGCAATTGCGATTTCAAGCTTTTTGCCCATCGCCGCCGCCTTGCGCAGGTGGCGGGCGCCACCGCGCACGCTCAGCCAGTGCACGGTCATTGAGTTCGCCGACTGTTGTTGAAGCCGGTACACGCCCACATTGGGTGTGCCAGTTTCTGGATCCTTGGTGATCACCAGGCCCAGGGTGATGATCCGGCCGCCGTCGCCGGGCCAGGGCCGCAGCAGGGGCAGGGCGTCAAGGTTCACTGCCTCGCCCTTAAACACCTGCTGGTGGCAGGGGGGGGTTAGGTCGAGATCGGGCCTGGCCTTGAGCACATCCAGCAGCACCGAACCAAAGCGCACCGCCTCCCGGACCCCCTTGGGGGGGCGGGGTTGCTGCAACAGCGCTAGGCGCTCGCCGAGCTGTTCCAGCTCCTCTGGTTGTTCCATGCCCATGCTCCACAGCACCCGCTCTTGGGTGCCCAGCAGGTTCACGGCCACCGGCATGGTGGAGCCAATCACATTTTCAAACAAAAGGGCCGGGCCGCCAGCTGCCAGCACCCGGTCGGCAATCGCTGCTAACTCCAGGTCTGGATCCACCGGCGCGGTGATGCGCCTCAGCCGACCCCGTTGCTCCAGGAGGTCGATGAAGCCGCGCAAATCCCGGCGACTGCGTTGACTAATTCCCTTATTCGGCATCGACTTTTATGAGCGGTGACTACTGTGACGCACCTGAACTGGGGCCGCGGCTGTGCAAATTTCCTACTTCCACTCCTCTGAATGCGTGCCACCCGTCAGGTCCCTGGCGGAGGGTGGGCCCGATGCGGCCGTAGTTATCGACGTTCTACGGGCAACGACCACGATTGCTTGGTCCTTGCAGAACGGAGCTGAGGCGATCGAGGCCTTCGCCAGCTTGGAGGAGCTTGAAGCTGCAGCGGCTGCCTGGCCGGCGCAGCAGCGACTGCATGCCGGTGAGCGTGGCGGCCAGAGGGTGGCGGGCTACGACCTGGGTAACTCTCCCCTTGCGGTAACCCCCGAGCTGGTGGGTGGCAAACGCATATTTATGAGCACCACCAATGGCACCCGCTCCTTAGCGGCCGTCAAGTCGGTGCCTCTGTTGCTGACGGCCTGTCTCCCCAACCGCACCGCCGTTGCACGGCGTCTGCTTGATCAGGAGTGCTGCCGGGTCTGGATCGTGGGCAGTGGCTGGGAGGGCGATTACTCCCTAGAAGACAGCCTCGCTGCTGGTGCCGTTGCTTCTGCGGCGATTGAGATGGCGGTGGCTCCCCATATCGGTGTGAGCTTCGGCAACGACGAAATGCTGGCGGCCCTTGCTCTCTGGCAGCAGTGGCACCTCGATACCGAGACCTGCCTGCGCACTGCAAGTCACGGCCAGCGCCTGATCAACCTCGGCGACCATGACGCCGATTTTGCTTGCTGCGCAGCTGTCGACACCCTGCAACTAGTGCCCTTCCAGGCCGAACCCGGGGTGCTTAAGGCCAGTTGATCCCAGCTGCGCGAACCGCCTCTTGGCACTTCCCTTAAAGTCTGATGGTCTGGTTGGGGCAATGAGTGGGCAGTTTTCTGGCGGCAGCTGTGCAACTCACCAGCACCCCGGATCCGGATGCGAATTTCGCTTCAGCGGAAGAGCAGATCGAGCTGGCTGCCCGTCGCGGCGCTGAGTTGGTTGGGCTCCCCGAAAACTTCGCTTTCATGGGGGAGGACGAGCAGCGCCTTGAGCTGGCCCCATCCTTGGCGGAGCGCTGCAGCAGCTTCCTTGTCACGATGGCGCGACGCTATCAAGTGACCTTGTTAGGTGGGGGCTTTCCCGTCCCAGCTGGACCGGGGCAAACCTTCAACCGCGCTGAGTTAGTAGGAACGGAGGGCCAGCTGCTGGCTCGCTACGACAAAATCCACCTCTTCGATGTCGACTTACCCGACGGCAACACCTATCGGGAATCGGCCACGGTGCAGCCCGGAGACCAACTGCCCCCTGTAGTTGATGTGCCCGGTCTTGGCAGGATTGGCCTGTCGATCTGCTACGACGTTCGCTTCCCTGAGCTTTATCGCCACCTAGCCCAGTCAGGGGCTGATGTTTTGTTTGTGCCCGCAGCATTTACCGCTTTTACCGGCAAGGACCACTGGCAGGTGCTGCTGCAGGCCCGGGCGATTGAAAACACTGCCTACGTGGTCGCCCCCGCCCAAACGGGCCAGCACTACGGACGCAGGCAGAGCCACGGCCATGCCTTGGTAATCGACCCTTGGGGCACGGTGCTGGCAGATGCCGGCGTAAGTGTCAGCGCTGCCATTGCCCCGATTGATCCGGGCCATGCCCAGAGGGTGAGGGCCCAGATGCCCAGCCTGAGGCACCGCCGGCCGGCCCTGTTCTGACTGTCCCGATGCCCTGGTCCGTCAAATTCCGCTGGAGTGCTGCTCTGGCAGCGGTTGCTTTGCTGATGGCCGATCTACCGGCCTGGGCTTCTTCCCTCGCGGCCTGGCGCGTTTCCCGCAGCGGTCAGCTGGAGTTGCGTACCAGTATCGATGTACGCCCCCAGGCCTTTTTTGAGGCTGGTACTGGCTTTAGGGGCCCCCGGATCTGGGTAGACCTGCCCGGTGCCCCATCGCGCACACGCACTGTGCGAGGCAGTGGTGCCTTGCGTGAGGTACGGATTGGTCGTCCAGATGGCTTCACAACCCGCCTGGTGCTGGAATTTGCGCCAGGTACCCAGCTCGATCCCTCTGGCCTGCGCCTGGTGGGCACCTCCCGCGACCGCTGGCGCATGGAGTTGCCGGGTCTTGGCAACCAAGCTGGGCTTGGCCTCGGCGAGGGAGACCTCGATGCTGTCGCCAGCTTTGGCGCCGATCAGCAGACCTTCTTCCCCACCGCAGCTACGCCCCTCTCCGCCGATGGCTTGCCGGTTGTGCCCCGGGGCCGCTTCAAGGTGGTGATCGACCCTGGCCATGGGGGCCCCGATCCAGGTGCCGTCGGCATTGGTGGCCTACGGGAAACCGACGTAGTGCTTGATGTTTGTCTGCAAATCGCCCGGCTATTGCAGGCCCGCGGCGTCCAGGTGTTGATGACACGCATCTCTGAGGTGGACGTTGACCTGCCTCCCCGGGTGGCCCTGGCCAACAGCAGCGGTGCCGATTTGTTTGTGAGCGTGCACGCCAACGCCTTGAGCATGGCCCGTCCCGATGTGAACGGCATCGAGACCTTTTTCTTTGAGGGTGCGGGATCGCCCTCCCGTCGCCTGGCTGCGGCCTTGCAGGAGCAAATGGTGGCCATTTCCCCTGGCAGTCCTGATCGCGGCGTGCGCACCGGACGCTTTTTCGTGATCCGCCGCACGGTGATGCCCTCCGCCCTTGTTGAGATGGGCTTTGTCACCGGTGAACTCGATTCCCGGCGCCTCGCCGATGCCAATTTTCGTCGTCGCATGGCTTTAGCTCTGAGCGCTGGGATTCTTAACGCCCTACAGGGTCAGCCATGAGCGCTTTGGTGGGGCTATTTGACAGCGGTTTGGGGGGCCTCACGGTGCTGCGGAGACTTCAGGAGCGCTATCCGCATTCCTCCTGCCTTTATCTCGGGGATACGGCTCGAGTTCCCTACGGTCAGCGCAGCGTCGCCGATATTCGCTCCATTGCCGCTGAGGTGGTGGGCTGGCTGCGGCATCAACAGGTCGGAGTTCTGGTGATGGCCTGCAACACCTCCAATGCCCTCGCTCTTGATGTGGCCGTGGCGGAGGCCGGCGTTCCTGTGGTGGGCCTGATCGACAGTGTTGCTGCCGACCTAAACAGCGAGTGCGTGGGGGTGCTGGCTACTCCCGCCACAGCCGCAAGCGGTGCCTATAGGCGGGCAATCCATGCCTGCCGGCCCCACACCTCTGTGCTCGAGGTGGGCTGTCCCACCTTCGTGCCCTTCATCGAGGCCGGTGATCTCCATTCTCCAGCCCTGATAGGGGAAGCCAAGGCATACCTGGAGCCCCTACTCGTAGCCGGTGTAGACACGGTGGTGCTGGGCTGCACCCACTACCCGATGCTGCGCCCCTTGCTCACGGCCCTGCTGCCTCCCCATGTGCGGCTTGTTGATCCAGCTGAATCGGCGGTACGGCGACTAGGGCCCCTTTTGGCAAGCATGGGCGGCATGCCGGAGGGCGAACTCGCAGCGGTGGAGGTGGTGACCCCAGCCGAGCGCACCCGGGTCTGCGTCAGTGGATCTGCGGAGGCCTTTGCCGACGGGGCTAGCCGCTGGTTGGGTTACAGGCCTGCCGTTGAGCGGGTGGACCTGCGGTCGATGGGGCAAGCCTTCTAGGATCACGCCACGGCGGAGGTGTTGTGGCAACGGTTGCAGAGCTGCTCCAGCCCGTAGAGGCTGACTTAGATGCCCTGCTGGCCGACCTGCGCAGCCTTATAGGAGCTGGCCATCCAATTTTGCAGGCTGCAGCAGAGCATCTGTTTGCTGCAGGTGGTAAGCGGCTGCGACCCGGCATTGTGCTCTTGCTATCGCGGGCAGTAGCCCCCGATGGTGAGCTGGGGCCCCGCCACCGCCGCCTGGCGGAGATCACTGAAATGATCCACACGGCTTCGCTCGTCCACGACGACGTTGTCGATGAGGCTGCAACCCGGCGCGGAGTTGACACGGTGCACAGCCGTTTCAATCATCGAGTGGCGGTGCTTGCGGGGGATTTCCTTTTTGCCCAGGCCAGCTGGCATTTGGCCAATCTCGATGATCTCGAGGTGGTGAAGCTGCTCAGCCGGGTGATCATGGATTTGGCAGACGGCGAGGTGAAACAGGGCCTTTTCCGCTACGACACCGGCCAGAGCTTCGAGACATACCTCGAAAAGAGCTACTGCAAAACAGCCTCGCTTATTGCAAATAGCGCTAGGGCAGCTGGGGTGCTTACCGGTTTGCCAGGGGCCCAGCTCGATGATCTTTATCGCTTCGGCCGCCAGTTGGGTTTGGCCTTCCAGGTAGTAGACGACATTCTCGATTTTACTGGCAGTGATCAGCAGCTCGGCAAGCCAGCTGCAAGCGATCTGGCCTCCGGTTATCTCACCGCTCCGGCCCTTTATGCACTCCAGGAGCGCCCTGTCCTGGCCGGCTTGATTGAACGCGAATTTTGTGAGGAAGGTGATCTCGAGCAAGCTCTTGCACTGGTGAGGGGTTGCGAGGCCATTCCCCGCACCAGGGCCTTGGCTGAAGGCTTCGCCCAGGAAGCAGCTCAAGCCTTGGAATGGCTAGTCCCCTCCGAACCGCGCAGCGCCTTGCGGGCCCTGCCTGATTTCGTCCTTAGTCGCCTCTACTGACGCTGTTCAGCCAGCTACCAGCGCACATCTCTGAGGGAATTGAGGCGGGTCACTCCGGCAGGTGTGGCTTGGGCATCTGCGTCGCTTGGGAGAAGGGCATACACCTGACAACCGGCGGCCACTGCGGCCTCGATGCCGGCGGCTGAATCTTCGAAGGCCCAGCAGTCGCTGGGATTGCGGCCTAGGCGTTTAGCTGCGAGCAGAAATGGGTCCGGCGCCGGTTTGCCCGCCGCCAGGGCTGGATCATCGCCGTAAACCCTTACCTGGATCAGCTCCAGCCATCGGTGGGGTGCAGCCTTACGCCGCACCGCGTCCTGGGTGCTGCTGGTGACGAGGGACATGGGGACCTGGTGATCCCTGCACATCTGCACCAGTTCGGCGGCGCCGTCCATTGCGGCAGCGGTGGGCACCAAGGCATCGGCCAGGGGTTGGCGCACGGCCAGCAAAGCCTCACAACTCGGGGGATTGGAGCCTGAAGCTTCGATCCAGCGGCATACCAAGGCAGCACAATCCAACCGGCGCTGGCCCCGCAGCCTGAGCAACTGTTCAGCACCGAGCTGGCAACCAAAGTGGGCGGCGGCTTTTTGCCAAGCCATGGCTTGCAGTGGTTCGGTGTCTAGAAGCAGGCCGTCGAGATCGAACAGGCAGGCGGCAGGACCCATGTATCTATCCTGCATCACGACGGCCCATTACATGCCGGTGCAGGGAGACTGGGACTGCGGCGCCAGCCGGTTTAATTTTTCTATGGCAACCGCCCGTTAGAGACCGCCTTTTAGAGACCGCCCGTCAGTAACCGCCTGTCTGCCACCTATGCCTGATGCCACAACGGGCCCGACGATCGAATCGGTGCTCCAGGAGCAACGGTTATTTGCGCCGCCTGCTGAGCTGGCCGCCTCGGCCCGCATTGGCTCTCTGGATGCATACCGGGCCCTATGCAGCAAGGCTGATCGTGATCCCGATGCCTTCTGGGGCGACCTGGCCCGTAGTGAGCTGCACTGGTTTGAGCCTTTCGAATCGGTGCTCGATTGGAGTAATCCGCCTTTCGCCAAGTGGTTTGCAGGGGGCACCACCAACCTGAGTTTCAATTGCCTCGATCGCCATCTCGATGGCCCTCGGGCCGATAAGACCGCCCTGATTTGGGAAGGGGAGCCCGGCGACAGCCTCAGCTTTACCTACCGCCAACTGCATGCCGAGGTGTGTAAGGCGAGTAATGCCCTCAAGGCACTTGGCATCGGCAAGGGGGACCTAGTTGCCCTTTACATGCCGATGGTCCCGGAGGCAGCCATTGCCATGCTGGCCTGTGCCCGCATTGGTGCCCCCCACTCGGTGGTGTTTGGCGGCTTCTCAGCCGATGCCCTGCGGGATCGGCTGATAGATGGCCAGGTGAAGGCGGTGATCACCGCCGATGGCGGCTTCCGTAAGGACAAGCCCGTGCCCCTTAAGCCCGCGGTGGATGAGGCACTCGCGGCAAATGGTGGTGCACCAAGCGTTGAGCATGTGCTGGTGGTGCAGCGAATCAAGGGCGACTGCGCCATGGCTACCGGCCGGGACCACTGGTGGCACGAGTTGGTGGATGGGCAGAGCACCGAGTGCCCCGCCGAGCCCATGGCCAGCGAGGACCGCCTATTTGTGCTCTACACCTCCGGCTCCACCGGCAAGCCCAAGGGGGTGGTGCACACCACTGCCGGCTACAACCTCTGGGTCCACCTCACCTTCCAGTGGATCTTCGACATCCGTGAGGAAGACATCCACTGGTGCACCGCCGATGTGGGCTGGATCACCGGGCACAGCTACATCGTGTACGGGCCGCTCTCGAATGGCGCCACCACGGTGATGTACGAGGGTGCACCGCGGCCCTCCAAACCCGGCGCCTTCTGGGAGGTGATCCAGAAGCATCGCTGCACGATCTTCTACACCGCCCCTACGGCGATCCGGACCTTCATGAAGAGCGGCCGAGCCGTGCCGGATCAATACGACATGAGCTCGCTGCGGATCCTCGGCAGCGTTGGTGAGCCGATCAATCCCGAGGCCTGGATGTGGTATCGCGACGTGATCGGCCATAACCGCTGCCCTGTGGTGGACACCTGGTGGCAGACCGAGACTGGCGGCGTGATGATCAGTCCCCTGCCCGGCGCCACCCCCACGAAACCCGGCTCCTGCACCCTGCCCCTGCCGGGAATCGCCGCCGACATCGTCGACATGGACGGCGTTTCCCAGCCGGCTGATGCCGGTGGCTACCTGGCGGTTCGTAGGCCTTGGCCAGGGATGATGCGCACCGTGCATGGCGATCCGGAGCGCTTCCGCAAGAGCTACTGGGAGGAGATCAGACCCGCAGATGGCTCCTACTTGTATTTCGCCGGTGATGGCGCCCGCCGTGACGTCGACGGTTATTTCTGGGTAATGGGCCGGGTTGATGACGTGATCAACGTGAGTGGTCACCGACTCGGCACGATGGAAATTGAAAGTGCTCTTGTGAGCCATCCCGCGGTGGCTGAGGCGGCGGTGGTGGGCCGGCCCGATGAGCTCAAGGGTGAGGGGATCGTGGCCTTTGTGACCTTGGAGGAGGGTCGCAGCGGCGACGACGCCCTGATTGCCGATTTGCGGGCCCATGTGGGCAAAGAGATCGGACCGATCGCCAAGCCCGATGAAATTCGTTTCACCGATTCCCTGCCCAAAACCCGTAGCGGCAAAATCATGCGCCGCATCCTGCGGGCCCTGGCCTCTGGCCAGGAAGTGACTGGTGACACCTCCACCTTGGAGGACCGTTCCGTACTCGATGCCCTAAGGGTTTAGGGGGTTAAGGGGGCCAGGCGAAGCGGTTCGATGAAGGCGACGTCCGTTGACTCAATGCTGATCGGACGTCCAAACCAGTATCCCTGGCCGTAATCACAACCCAATTCGCGCATGCGATTCATCTGGGCCTCCCTTTCCACTCCTTCAGCCACTACCTCCAGTTCGAGAGCCTTGGCGAGAGTGAGAATTGTGGTTGCAATAACCTCATCTTCTGGATTCTTTCCCAATCCGCTCACAAATGAGCGATCAATTTTAAGAACCCCTACCGGGAAGCGCTTTAGGTATAGCAATAATGAATACCCCGTGCCGAAATCATCAATCGCCAGTCGTAGGCCAAGATCTCGCAGTGCGTTGATAGTGGCCGTTGTCGATTCAATGTCATCAACAAGAGTTGTTTCGACAATCTCTAGGTAAACACTAGCCGGATTGATTCCTGTTGATTCTAGTATTTCTTTGATGCGTACCTTCACCCGTGGGTCGGCAAGACTGCGGGCAGACAGGTTTGAAGACAACCTCAGATTGCCTAGGCCATGAATCTGCTGCCACCTGGCGATAGCAGCGCA
Source organism: Cyanobium sp. BA5m-10 (assembly GCF_024346255.1). Lineage (NCBI taxonomy): Bacteria > Bacillati > Cyanobacteriota > Cyanophyceae > Synechococcales > Prochlorococcaceae > Cyanobium > Cyanobium sp. BA5m-10. The sequence goes on from NZ_JAGQCP010000020.1 coordinate 27,779, forward strand.
GGCGCTCGCAAACACACACATGTCGATCTCCTGGATCAGTCCACTGTCCTCGGCTTGTTCCAGAAAGGCGGCGGGCATCAGCACTCCCAGTTGGGGATGTTCCCAGCGAACCAGGGCTTCAAAGCCCGTGAGGGTATCGTCAACGAGGCGGAAGATGGGTTGTAAAAAGGGTTTGATTTCCCCGTTTTGCACCGCATTGCCGATGGACTCCTCTAGCGAGAGACGTTGTTGGGCTTGCAGACGCATGGTCGAATGAAAGGTTGAGTGGCGACCACGGCCTAAGGCCTTTGCCTGATACATAGCCATGTCCGCATTTTCCAGCAGAGTTGATGGGCTATCTCCTAGCTGGGCAAAGCTGATGCCGATCGATACGGTGTGGCTGAGTTCTGAGCCAGCAACCTTTAGGGGCTGACGGATTTCCGCGATAATCCGGCTGGCCAATTGACTGGCATCATCTCGGTGGCTTGTACGGGTGACAACGATAAATTCATCTCCCGATAGACGACCGACTAGATCGTCATGGCGAACCACGTGTCTTAGGACACGACTGACATGAATTAGTAGTTGGTCGCCGGCGCTGTGTCCATGGGCATCGTTGATCCACTTGAAGCGATCTATATCGATAAAAAGCACCGCTGTAAAAAGGGAGTTATCTACTGACAGATGATCAATCGCTGCCTGCAGCCGATCCAGCACCATGCGCCGATTGGGCAGACCAGTAAGGGCGTCATGAGTTGCTTGAAGAAGGGCGTCCTTACGCGCCTGTCTTTCCGATGTAACAGCCCTTAGTATTTTTATACTTAGTTCGATGCTACGGCCCATAGCTCGCAGCAGGGACCGTTCCTCCAAGTCAAAACGTTCACCGAGGCGGCCCACAAACAGCATGTCCATTGGACCCATAGGAGCCCAACAGGTGCGGAGGATGCCTGAACGAATAGTGATATCGCCTGGTTGGTTGATTAACTCCCCCAGAAGCTGTTGCTGATCCTCGTCTGATAGCCCTATGCACCAGTCTATTGATTGATCGCAGATGATTGCGGCCACCTCGGCATCAACTGATTCAGCCACCCGGTTGAGCACATTGCGGAGATTGTCTGGATCCTCCGTGGAGAAAGCTGAGAGGATCTCCGAAAGCATGTGCAGGGACCAGGAGGTCTCCATTAGCCGATCGCCAGTGTTACGAGGGTTTGGTTATGAAAGCCTCCTGCGCCTTTGGTGCGGGCAATTTCTCCATAGGTATAGAACCCTGCCATCGGTACGGCTCCGCAACTGCTGGTGATTAAATCAGTTTCTTCATGTACGCGCTCTTCTGTAAATACTGCCCTTCGTGAGACGCAGTCGAATAGCAGTAAGCCAGCCGGCGGAAACCCGTTTAGGGCCTCGACAGCCGAAATGCAGGACTGGGCTGCCGCATTAAGAACAGAGTCGAAATTGCCTTCAGTGAGGAAGGCCAATGCTCCCTGGGGAACCTCTGCCACCAAGATCAGTTCTCGCCTATCGAGGTTGAAGCCGGTGATGTGACGCATCTCGATTTTATCGCGCCGGCGTATTCCAATGGGGTGAGTCGCGGCAAAATTGGCGAATGCGGCAGGGTCGGTCCGAACAATATCTTCCGGATTGAAGAAATCGAGGTATACATCTAGTGCTGGCTTATCTTCCAAAGTCGACAGAATGTTTCCCTTGCTCCCAGTGACCAACATAGGGTCACTTGCTGGGGTCCAGCCGTGGCTTACGCCGATGCCTAAGGGGCGGTCGGAACTAACTGCTGCTGCCACCACTGCCTGAGTCATTACCCTACGGCCATGGATCTGCCGGGTTCAGCTCATCGCTAGATAGTCGCCGGCGCAGCCTCCCACCAGGGGAACGTCTATTCCAGCTACGTCGTAGGCGCCGCGCACCACATCCATTTGATCACCGCAAAGGCCATCGGAGAGCACGATCAAGACCGTATTGGCCCGTTGCTCAAGATGGTCCAGGCAGTGGGCGGCCTCGGTTGCAGCCTGGCGCAGGCCCTGCGCATCACCCTGGCCGGAACCAGTACTTACTTCGATTGCCGAGCCTCCCAAGGCCCACAGCACCAGGGCATTGGCCACCGCACCGCCAGGGGTGATTTCACCAGATGTTGTGCAACCAATCACCTGCGTATGGGGAAAGGTCCCATGGAGCTGCTCGGCAATCGCCGCCAGATTAAAATTTGGCGCAAACAGGGCTACGATCAGCTTGGGATCCTGGGGGCAATGCAGAGCCTGTAGTGACTGCTCAAGGGCCTGGCCGGTGTCGTTTAACGAAGAGGCGCCTACCTGGACCCAGCTCTCAGCAACCATCGAAGTGACCATTGAGGCTGGCTCCTGCGTCGGAGTATGCCCCCGACTGTTACCCACAATTGTCTACCCCCGTAGGGACGGCTCAGCATCTAGGCCGCGCTGGCCCAAGCATCAACCGCGGCTGCGATGCCATCCAGGGATCTTTTTTTAGCGGGATCGTCGGCCCACTGGCCCAGCAGGCTCTTTCGCAGCCCCGCGCTAGCGGGGGCGAGATGATCCCCCGGGAATTCCCTCAGCAGGCTGGCATCTCCACTACGACCTTGCAGAACCCCCAGCAGCCGTTTGCTTTGGTCGATCTGATCCCGGTTGAAGCGCACCACTAAGTTGCGGGGTTGGAGATAGGTTCGAGCCACCTGCTGCAGGGTTTCCTCCGGTGAGGGGCTGAACTCGCTGCGAAAGTTGAACTGCTGACCGAGTTCCGCCAGCAGTGGTATCGAGCGCTCGGCTGAGAAGTTGTTGAAGCTCAAGGCCACAAGGCCGGCGCCCCCCCGCCCCCCATCAGGTGCCAGCAGGTGCAGCTTGCAGCCCAGGCTGTGGCCAAGTCGCAACACCAGCCTGCTGGAGTCGCCCCCTTCACCATCCGCATCACGCAGCTGACGGAACCGCCGCCAGGCGGTATTGGCCTGATCCTGGTGGTCGAAGCCAGGCACATAGGTCCAGGCCCTAATCCGCCAGCCCCTAGCCGCCAGTGCCTCCAGAAGCCGGCGGTAGCTGAGCTGGGGGGTCGCCGCCAGGTAACTGCCGCCGATGAATTCGACCGTGCCGCGGTTGGGTCGCTCGGCCTCCAGTTGCCAGATATCGCCGCGCTGCCGCCAGAGCGTCATGGTCAGAGGGCGAGGCGTTGTAAGGCCGCCCGCGCTTCGTTGCGATGGGCTGCGCCATCAAGGAGGTTGTTAAACACATGGCGGATTACGCCTTCGCGGTCGATCACGTAGGTGACCCGGCCTGGCAGCAACCCAAGCACATTTGGCACTCCGAAGGCTTTGCGTAGGGCGTTGCCTTGGTCCACCAGGAGCGGGAAGGGCAGGTCGTGACGACTGGCAAAGCGCTGGTGGCTGGCCCGGTCGTCGCCACTGACACCCCACACCTCAGCTCCCAGGGACTGAAGGTCGGCGTAGCTGTCACGGAAGGCACAGGCTTCAGCGGTGCAGCCTGGGGTGTCGTCCTTTGGATAGAAGAACAGCACCAATGCCTTGCCGGCTAGCTGATCGCTGCGGTGCCCCTCACCATTTTGATCATTAAGGGCAACTAGGGGGGCTCGATCTCCGGCGGCAAGTGCCATCTAAATCAAATTGGGCAACTGTTTTCACCCTAGGCAGCTGTCCTGGTTGCCGTAGTCGTAGTCCAGGTCGTAGCTGGTTTTCTAGCGGTGGGCTAGGACGATGGGTTGAGCGACGCAGGCAGATGTGACTGGCCCGATCGAGGAACAGCCAAGCCTCTGGCAGCAGAGCGACCTGCTGAGCCTGGTGAGTGCAACCCCGGCCTTGAGCCCAGCGGCCCAGCCCAAGCAGGTTGTGGCTCGTGATCCCAGCCCTTCCAACCGCGATCCACAACCGCGATCAACACCTATCAACCTGCTGATCCTGGACACGGAGACCACGGGTCTGGAGCCGGTTTCAGCCCAGTGCATCGAGGTCGGAGCAGTTTTGTTTCATGTACCCAGCAGGTCGGTATTGAGCCAGGTTTCCTTTCTTTTGCCAGCTGCTGCCAACCCGGCGGAACATGTCAATGGCATTGCTGCAGAAGTGACCAGACTTTCCCAGCCCTGGCAGGCCGGCCTCCAGCATTTCCTTGCCCTGCTCGCCGGGGCCGATGCGGTGCTCGCCCACAATGCAGCCTTTGATGCCAAGTGGTTTGGGCTGGGACCGCTGCCGGCTATTGACAAGCCATGGATCTGCTCGATGGACGATATCGAGTGGCCGCCTGAGCGACACCTGAGGACGTCCCCTTCGGTGCGCGATCTGGCCTTGGCCTACGGGGTGCCGGTGTGGGCTGCCCATCGGGCCCTTACCGATTGCACTTACCTAGTTCAGGTGTTAGAGCGCTGCGACAACCTCGAAGGCCTACTGGCTGCAGCTACGGAGCCGAAGCTGCTCTATCGGGCAAATCTTCCCTATGCCGAACGGCATAAGGCCAAACAGGCAGGCTTTCGCTGGAATGAACCGGTGCGAGGTGCCTGGAGTCGTCGACTAAGCGAGCGCCAGGCCCAGGCCCTGGCTTTTGAGGTGCAGAGGGTGAAGGCCGATTCAGAAGCGGCATGAGCGCCCGGGAATGGCGCATAAAAAAACCGGCTGGGGAAGCCGGCATGGAAGAAGGTCACCTTGGTAATCGGTGAAATGTCGAAATCGGAGCGACAGGATTTGAACCTGCGACCCCCACTACCCCAAAGTGGTGCGCTACCAAGCTGCGCTACGCCCCGGCAGATCGAAGTTACCACAGCGCTTTGCGCTGTTTCAGCCGGCGTATCAGCCGTTCTGTGAGTCGCTCCCGTCCCAAAACTGCATACCCAGGAACCCGCAGGCGACGGGCTAGTTGCCGCAGTTCACCGACCCCCAGGCCTGCCAGCCGCAATTCGGGCAAGCGGCTCCATACGGCTGAGGCCGCAGGCAGGTCCGAACCTTTGCGATTGGCTGAGAAGCTCAGAAGGGCGCCGCCAGCCATCCACTCAGGCACCAGCACAAACAACACGGCCAGCAACCCATAGAGCTCCACAAGCCCCTTAGGCAGAGGATGCAGGGGGCGGTTGCGTGGCCTGGGCTCGAGCTTGCTCACAGCAGGGGGGCCTTGGGGTCGTTCAACCTGCCGGACGGCTGACCGGAGGGCCTATCGCGCCATTGCAGCTGGGGTTCGGACTTCGGGTTCAGTTTGACGCTCCAGAAGATCAGGGCAAAGCAGAGCCCCAGGGTGATAAACAACCCAAGAATCACCAGGCGATCCGGTAAGGGGTTCACAGCGCTGTCCTGCTCATACCTGGTCCGTGCGCAGGCACTCCAACCTTCTGAATTGCTGCTCCATAGTCAGCACATCGCCCCTGAGCACCAAGGTCAGTTGCTCGTTGCGATAACGGATGCCTGGTAGGTCTGAGGCCTCGCGAAACACGGTGGAGCGGAAGCGTCCGGTGAGCAGGGAGGCTTGGGCGTCATTGCGCTCCAGGGTGACCCGGCTCTGATCGGGGCAGATGAATTGTTCGGTGATGCCGTAGTCCTCCCACCAGGGCGACCCCATTGAGAGCAAGGCGAGGGCAAGCAGCGGCATGGACATGCTCAGGCCAGCTGAATTGGGGCATTCTCCCCCCGCAACACGCAGTGGGCCACCGTCCAGTCATAGGAAGACCACACCCGTGGATCGAGCTTGTAGGCCGAGCCCGCAAATTCCCCGAGCCTTTGGCCGCTTGGCTGGGCCGAGCAGTAAGGACGGCTGCCGGGTTTGGCTAAATATTGCTGGTGATATGGCTCCGCGTACCAAAGGGTTTGGTTGCTGCGCAGCTCAGTGGTGATCTCCCCAAAGCTAGCGCTGCTCAACAGGGCCTGGTAGGCGTCGCGGCTGGCCTCTGCTAGGGCCACCAGACCAGGATCATCCGCATAAATCACCGAGCGGTACTGGCTGCCCCGATCATTGCCCTGGCGATTCCCCTGGGTGGGGTCGTGGCATTCCCAGAACAGCTTCAGCAAATCGCTGAAATCGATTAGGGCCGTATCCCAGACCACCCGCACAACCTCGCTGTGGCCCGTGCGTCCAGAGCAGACTTGGTCGTAGCTGGGTTGCTGGATTGAGCCACCGGCGTAGCCCACGGCTGTTGTAACCACGCCAGGCAGGCGCCAAAAGCCCTTTTCGGCTCCCCAAAAGCAGCCGCAACCGAAAACCACCTCTGACTGGCCGCCCTTTATGGCTGCATCAATTGGGGTGCCCAGTACAACGTGGGGAGCTTGGGCCTGAGGGGTGCCCTGAAACAGGCCGAACACGCTGCTAATTGCAATGAAATCGGAGCCTAGAGAGTCCCTTTAGTTGCCGCGTCGGGCTCAAAGGCAATGTGATTAAGGAGAGTGGTGGTGAAGGCGAACAGCAGGAACGGCAGGGAAAGCACCAGGATCAGGCCCACACCCACAAGGGCAAAGATCGGCTTGCTGGCCCCCATCAAGGCCAAGCCAGCCGCCAGGCTGGCGAAGATCACCAGCATCCAGATCAAAATCTGCCCGTAGATATCGCCAAAGGTCAGGGTGCAGCGCAGCCGGTAGGGCAAGCCGGTAATCGGGGCAACTGGCTCCATGGATCCTCCTAGGCGTGGAACGCAAATGGCGACACCATCCACCTAAGCCCCATCTAGGTCACTTGGCTGAACAGCTCAACAAGTATTGAGATCAGCCGGCCGACCTCAGCTGTTCCTTTGCCTGCTCCCTATCCCAAAGGCGACGGTAGGTGCCGCGCTCAGCCACGAGCTTGCTGTGGTGGCCCTGCTGCACTAGCCGGCCCTCTTCGAGCACCAGCACTCGATCACAGGCGGCCGCCGCCGACAACTGATGGCTGATCATCAATACGGTGCGACCCAGACCTTGGTCATTTGACTGGGCATTGGCCTGCTCACTGCGAATCGTGCGAAGGATCTCGGCAGCGGTGGTGTTATCGACGCTGGCTAGGGCGTCATCAAGCACCAATAGCGGAGTGCGAACCAGTAGGGCCCGCCCCAGGGCTGTGCGTTGTCGCTGGCCGCCGCTAAGGGTGATGCCTCTCTCCCCCACCAGGGTCTGGTAGCCGTCGGGAAATCCCTTGATGTCGCCCTCAAGCCTGGCCTGGCGAGCTGCTGCCTCGACCCGCTCAAACGGCGCATCCGGCTCGCCATAACGCAGGTTGTCGGCCAGGCTCGCTGTAAACAGATAGCCCTCTTGGGGTACTAAGCCCACCTGGCCACGCAGTTCAGCCAAATCCAGAGCGGTGATGTCGACCCCATCGAGCCAAAGTTGGCCGGGATCTACCTCGACCATGCGCCCCAGGGCACGGGCCAGGGTGGTTTTGCCGCAGCCCACGGGCCCCACCACTGCCACAAGTTCGCCGGGATGAAGCTCAAAACTGACGTCCACCAGGGCTGGTCGAGGCGCGTTGGGATACCGCACGGTGAGGCCGCGGGCCTCCACAGCCCCCCGACCGGGCTTGGCTGGGGGAGTTGGTGAAGCTGAAGAAACGATCAAGGGCCGCCGTCGCAGCAGCTCCTCTACCCGCTCCAGGCTCACCTGGCCGGTTTGGAAGGTGTTGAGGGTGAACCCCAACAGGGCAGTGGGGAACACCAGCCGCTCCACAAACAGAATCAGGGCGACCAGGTCGCCGATGCTGAGGCGGCCACTTTCAAGCTGGCCACTGCCCAAGGCGAGTAGCAGGAGCAGGCTGATGGACGAGATGCCTTCCAGCAGCGGGAACAGGGTGCTGCGGGTGCGGGCCAGATTCAGGGCAGCATCCCGGTAGATGCGGTTGCGACCGGCGAAGGCGGTCTGCTCGGTGCTCTCCTGGCCGTAGATCTTGATGGCGCTGATGCCGGAGAGGTCCTCCTGGATCAGGTCGCTTAAGGAGGCCAAGGCCTCCTGCTGGCGGCGTTGCTGGCGCATCATGCGACCGCCAAACAGGCGCACCACCATCAACATCAGGGGGTAGAGCCCCACCGCCGCCACGGTCAACCAGCCGTCGATGGAGAGCATCGCTGGCAAGGTGAGCGCGTAGGCCAGCACCGTGTTGGTGAGGCTCAGCACGGCGAAGCCCAGGAGCCTGCGCACGTTTTCGACGTCGGAGGTGGCTCGGCTGATCACCTCGCCGCTGCCTGTGGTCTGAACCCAGCCGGGTTCCTGCTTGAGCAGGTGATCAAAAATCTGTTGTTTGAGCTCGGCCTCCACCTGCCGGCCTACCCCGAACACCAGCATGCGTGAGTAGAGCCGCACCGCCCCCATCACCGTTGCCAGGGCGACGATCAGCGCCGCCTGAGCCAGCACGTCTTGAAGAGCGAAACCATCCTGCAGGTCGTCGATTACCCGCCGCACCAAAAGGGGAATGGAGACGCTCAGCAGGTTCACCACCACAAGGGCGGCGACGCCGATTAACACCACCTTGCGATGGGGCCGCAGGTAGCGACGGATCAGATCCAGCCGTATGGCTCCCATCAGGGGCCGTTTTCACAGGTCCACCAACCTAGGCAGCTGCTTTTCCGGCAGGCTGGCCTCAGCAACAGCTGCGCCATGGCTTCCGCTCCTTCCCAATCCGGCAGCAATGATCAAAGCCATCCGCTTTACGCCACGGATCGCGAGGTGGTGGATCGGCTGCTTGCCGCTGAGGTGCCAGCCGACCACCACCTGGTTGATGCTGCCCGTTTGTTGATGCGCTACGAGGACTTTCCCGGTGCCCGTGATCTCAGCTCAGATTTGGCCAAGACCCTGCGCTTGTGGGGAATTAGCCGTGAAGATCTGCACAGCCGCACCCAGGCAATCTGGGCAAAAGGTTTTCGGCCCGCACCAGCGGCGAGTGAGGCGGTGGGCTCCAGCTTTGACACCGCTGACCAGGAACAGACCTGACATTTTGCCAAGGCAGTCATCGCCATTTACCCCTTCTTCGGGTGATAGTGGATAGGTCCCCATCACCCGGCCCGGAGTGCTTTGCACCCGGGCTTTTTACTAGCTATGCCCACTGTTCAGTCCTGGCCTGCCCTGTTGGACCAGCTGCTCAATGGCGAGTCGCTGTCGGCCCAACAGGCGACCGCGCTGATGCAGGGCTGGCTGAGCGAACAGATCGATCCAGTGCTTACCGGAGGGTTGCTGGCCGCCTTGCGAGCCAAGGGAGTTAATGGCGAGGAGCTGGCGGCCATGGCTGAGGTCTTGCGAGAAGCTTGTCCGCTGCCGGCTTCCCGCCCTTCTATCGCGCTTGTAGATACCTGTGGCACCGGTGGCGATGGGGCCGACAGCTTCAATATTTCAACGGCTGTGGCGTTTGTGGCTGCCGCCTGTGGCGCCCACGTGGCCAAGCACGGCAACCGCAGTGCCAGTGGTCGGGTGGGATCAGCCGATGTGCTGGAGGCACTGGGCATTCATTTGCAGGCCCCCCAGGAGCAGGTGATTGGTGCCTTACCAAGTGCGGGGGTGACTTTTTTGTTCGCCCCTGGTTGGCATCCGGCGCTGGTGGGGCTGGCCCCCCTGCGCCGCAGCCTGGGGGTGCGGACTGTTTTCAATCTGCTGGGCCCATTGGTAAATCCCCTGCGGCCTGAGGCCCAGGTGCTCGGGGTGGCCCGGCCTGATCTGCTCGATCCGATGGCTGAGGCTCTGGCCCGGCTAGGGCTGCGCAGGGCTGTGGTTGTGCATGGTCAGGGCGGCCTTGATGAGGCCTCCCTTTCTGGAGTTAATTCGCTGCGACTGGTGAAATCTGGTGTTGTGAGCAGCGACCAGCTCGACCCTGAGGCATTGGGCTTGCAGCTTGCCCCGATCGCCGATCTGGCAGGTGGAGATCTCGCCACCAACCAAGCCATCCTCGAAGCCGTGCTCCAGGGCCGAGCTAGCCGCGCCCAGGCTGATGTGGTGGCCCTCAACGCAGCGCTGGTGCTGTGGGCCGCTGGTTTGACCGACTCAGTCGCCGCTGGTCTGAGCTTGGCCCAGCAGGCCATTGCCAATGGAGCTGGCTGGCAAGTTCTAGAGCGGCTGCGCGCCGCCCTGCCAGCCCCCGTTGCGGGATGATCAAAGCAACTGCCCTGAACCCGTGAGCGAGTCCGCTGCCACTGCCTTGCTGGTGTTGGCCGACGGCACCGTGCTGAGGGGTGAGTCCTTCGGGGCCCGGGGCACAGCCATCGGAGAAGTGGTGTTCAACACCGGCATGACCGGCTATCAGGAGGTCATGACCGACCCGAGTTACTCCGGGCAGTTGGTCACCTTTACCTACCCCGAACTGGGCAATACCGGGATCAACGCCGCCGATCAGGAGGCGGATCGCCCCCACGTGCGTGGGGTGATTGCCCGCCAGCTTTCACCTTGTACCAGTAGCTGGCGCTCAGAGGGTGATCTAGATGGCTGGCTTCTACGCCATGGAGTAGTTGGAATTCGAGCAATTGATACGCGAGCTCTGGTGCGTCATTTACGTGATGGCGGCGCGATCAACGGCGCAATTTGCAGTGATGGCACCTCGGCTTCGGCCCTGCTTGATCAAGTCCGCTCGGCCCCTTCGATGCAGGGCCTAAACCTGGCGGCATCAGTTACTACCCCTAATCCTTATCACTGGGATCAAACCTGTGGGGTCGCTTTTGATGCCCGTATGCAATCCCAGCCCGATTGCCCCTACCGGGTGGTGGCCATTGATTTCGGCATCAAGCGGGCGATCCTCGAGCGTCTTGCGGCCCACGGCTGCGAGGTGACCGTGCTTCCAGCCGATGCCAGCTTGGAGCAGGTTCTCAGTTACAAGCCCGAGGGAGTGTTCCTGTCCAATGGGCCCGGCGATCCGGCCGCCGTTAGCTCCGCTATTGAGCTCGCCAAAAGTCTTATCGCCCTGCCCAATCTCCCCCTGTTTGGCATCTGCCTTGGCCACCAGATCCTGGGGCTGGCCCTTGGAGGCACCACTTTTAAACTGGGCTACGGCCATCGCGGTTTAAATCACCCTTGCGGCAGCCCAGGGCAGGTGGAGATCACCAGCCAAAACCATGGTTTTGCCCTCGTGCCCGAATCCCTGCCCGCCGATCGAGTGCGGGTAACCCACCACAACCTCAACGACCAAACCGTGGCTGCACTGGAGCTGCTTGAGGCACCGGTGTTTGGTGTTCAGTACCACCCGGAGGCCAGTCCCGGTCCCCACGACGCCGACCATCACTTCGCGCGCTTCGCCGCCCTGATGGCCAGCCGCCGCTGAGGCATTTTTGTTGCGTCTTCTGCAGCGGCAAAATTGCTCCCTACACTTCGCCCCAGAACGGATCGAGGACTGGAGCCATCAACGACCTGCAGCGATTGACTGTCTCCCTGCGAGGAGGCTTCGAGCAGCAGGCCCACTGCCAGCTGTTCAGCTTCACTGGCCAGCTGGATGCCTACTCCGACAAACAGTTCGGCGAATTTGTGGCCTCTCACCGCGGCAATGGTCAGCCTTTGGTGATCGACCTCAGCCACATCGACTTCCTCGACTCGTCCGGTCTTGGCGCCTTGGTCCAGCTTGCTAAGCAGTGCAACAGCGATAAGCAGAAATTTTTGGTGGTGGGTAATGCCCGGGTTGTTCAAACCGTGAAGCTGGTGCGCCTAGAAGAATTTCTGCACCTTCAGCCCGACCTCGAAACAGCCCTTGGCAACCTCGCCGCTTGAGCAGGGAAAGGCTGAGCTGCGGCCCGCTTCGAGCTGGCTAGCTGGCCTTGCCCCCCATCCTCCCCAAGCCGAATTAGGCCCGCTACAGCTGGCCTGGCTGGGTGATGCGGTCTGGGAGCTTCATCACCGCCTGCAGCGCTGTCAGCGTCCAGGCCGCTCCCATACCCTGCACCAGGAGGTTGTGCAGGTAGTGCGTGCCGACGCCCAGGCTCTGGCACTGGAGAAGCTTGATCAGCAGCTCACTGATGCGGAGCGAGACCTTGTGCGCCGGGGCCGCAATCGGGCTGGCAGGGGCCCCCGGCGGGGGGATGCGGCGGCCTATGGCCAGGCAACTGGCCTTGAGGCCCTGCTTGGTTGGTTGTTTCTCCACGAGCCTGCCCGGTTAGCCGAGCTGCTAGATCACTTGCAGGAGATCGATCCATAACCTGCAGACAACGCCATGAGCCCACGATTTGAACGCCGTCCCGAGAAGCGGACGGGGGGCGGCGCCCGTGGGGCTGGCCGTCCTCCCCGCTTCAGCGGTCCCAAGCCTGAATGGCGCCGCGATGGAGCTGGTGAAGGCCGTGAGGTCCGTGAGGGAAGAGAAGGCCGTGAGGGCCGTGAAGGCCGTGAAGGGCCAAGAGATCGGGAGCCCCGGCGAGAGACCGGTGCACGACCCGCCCCCCGGGGTGTGTCCCGCTTCCAGCCCCGCCGCGATGGGCCAGCCGACCGCCCCAGTAGTCGCGGCGAGCGCCGCCCATTTGAACGGCGTGGTGACAGCGAGCGACCTTCGTTCGACCGTCCGCCTGCTCCCCGTTTTTCCAGCGATCGCTCCGGCTCAGACAGCAAGCCCTACGAGCGGCGACCCGGCGGCCGCTTTGAAGGTCGTCCCCAGGGCCGCCGTCCCGACTCTGGTCGCCCAGATAGCCGTCGTTTTGAGGGTGGGGGTCGCTTTGAAGGGGCCGGTCGCCCTGTTGGCCGACGTTTTGACACGGGGAGCCGCCCAGCGCCTGGCAGGTTTGCTGGCAAGCCGCTGATCGTCGACGCCGATACCCTTCCCCCCAGCGGTGATGCGGAGCGTCACAGCGTCGATCCCAGCGCCGATTTGATCTGGGGCCGGCATCCAGCCCAGGCGGCACTTGAGAGCGGTCGACCGATTCATCGCGTCTGGTGCACTCCAGAAATGCGCTTCAGCCCCAAGTTTCTGCAGCTGCTGCGAGAAGCCAAGGCATCGGGAGTACTGGTTGAGGAGGTCACCTGGGCGCGCCTAGGTCAGCTCACCGGAGGTGCCGTGCACCAGGGCATCACCCTGCAAACAGCGGCAGCTGAGACCCTTGATCTACAGACCCTGATGGAGGGCTGCGCAACCATTGGTGAGCCGGCCTTGCTGATGGCGGTCGACGGTCTTACTGATCCCCAGAACCTCGGCGCAATTGTGCGTAGTGCCGAAGCCCTGGGTGCCCATGGCCTGGTTTTGCCCCAGCGCCGCAGCGCTGGACTTACCGGCTCGGTGGCCAAGGTTGCGGCAGGTGCTCTTGAGCACTTGCCCGTGGCTAGGGTGGTCAACCTCAACCGGGCCCTCGACACCCTCAAGCAGGAGGGTTATCGGGTAGTGGGTCTGGCAGCCGAGGGCACCGTCAGCCTGGAGGAGGCCGATCTAGCTGGGCCTTTGGTCATAGTCACCGGTTCTGAGGGTGATGGTCTCTCCATGCTCACCCGCCGCAACTGCGATCAGCTGGTGCGCATCCCCCTGCGTGGCGCCACACCAAGCCTTAACGCCTCTGTGGCTACCGCCCTACTGCTCTATGAGGTGGCACGGCGTGGCTGGATGAAGGGGTTGAGCGGTTCCCAGCCCGCGCCCCGCTTGGTGCGCCCCCAGCTGCCCGCTCCAGCCGCCAGCCCCGAGCCTGAGGAAGAGCCCACGGCAACCGAAGCGAGTTCTGCAGAAGCCCAGCAACTGCCCACAAGCCAGCCTGATAGCTCCCCTGAGCTTCTTCACGATCAGGAGCCCCAGCCGGAGCAAGAGGTAATGCCGGAAATCGAGCCAGAGGACCAGTCAGAGCTATCGGCAGAGCAGCAGATTGCTGCAGCGATCACGCTCAACCAGGAACTGGCCAACCAGGAACCGGTCAACCAAGAACCGGTCATTGGCCTGGGTATGGAGCCAGCCGCCAAATCTGGTTTCCTTGGGGATATTCAACTGTGACTCAACTCTCAAGCCACGGTACCGACGCCGGGCAGAATGGATTACAAGCCGCTCCTGCCTCATGAATCCCCTGCTGTGGCCAGTGCGCAGCTGCGCTAATGGTCTGGGCCTGGCCTGGTGGGCACGGGTAGAAACCCACTCTCCCAACTCTGTTTATTGGTTTGGCCCCTTCGTGCGTCGCGGCACCCTGGAAAGCCATCTGCCGGCTTTCTTGAACGATCTCCGGGCCGAATCTCCGGGTTCTCTGGATCACCAGTTACTGCGCACCCGACGGGGCGAACCGCTCACCGAGTTCGACTGAGGGCTAGTGGCCGTTGCCGCTGGCTGATAGCGTCCAATCCAACTGGCAACAGGGTTGATGGGGATCGCTGATTCGCGCGAACAGGGGATTGCTCAATGGCGTCAGCAACTGCGCAATGGTGAGGTTTCAGCCCGTGAACTCACCGATCACCATCTGGCACGCATCCAGGCGGTTGATCCCACCGTTCACGCCTATCTGGAGATAACTGCCGAGCGGGCCAGGGCAGATGCGGATCGCATCGACGCCAGCCGCGCTGCTGGAGAAGATCTGCCACCCCTGGCAGGTATTCCTCTGGCAATCAAGGACAACCTCTGCACTAAGGGGGTCCCTACCACCTGCTCCAGTCGCATGCTGGAGCACTTCGTTCCCCCCTACGAGAGCACTGTTACCGACCGCCTCTGGCAAGCGGGAGCTGTCTTGCTTGGCAAGACAAACCTCGATGAGTTCGCCATGGGCAGCTCCACCGAGACCTCAGCCTTCGGCCCCAGCCGCAACCCTTGGAATCCAGAGAGGGTGCCTGGTGGTAGCTCCGGTGGCAGCGCCGCCGCGGTGGCTGCAGGCGAGTGCATCGCCGCCCTTGGCTCCGATACCGGCGGGTCGATTCGCCAGCCCGCCTCCTTCTGCGGGGTGGTGGGATTGAAGCCCACCTACGGCCGCGTCAGCCGCTACGGCCTGGTCGCCTTTGCCAGCTCCCTCGACCAGGTGGGCCCGTTCACCAACTCGGTGGCGGATGCGGCCGAGCTGCTGCAGGTGATCGCCGGTGCGGATCCGCGCGATGCCACCTGCCTGCAGGCCCCCGTGCCCGATTACGTCGCCGCCCTTGATCAACCTGTTGCTGGTTTGAGGGTGGGCATGGTGCGCGAGTGCTTCGAAGCTGAGGGCCTTGATCCCCAGGTGAAGGCTGCGGTGCTGGCCGCTGCCGCCCAGTTGGAGGCCCTGGGCTGCGAGCTGGTGGATGTGAGCTGCCCCCGCTTCAACGACGGCATCGCCACCTACTACGTAATCGCGCCATCAGAGGCCTCTGCAAACCTGGCCCGCTACGACGGTGTCAAATACGGCTACCGGGCCCCGGATGCCACCAGCCTTGCCGAGATGACGGCCCGCAGCCGGGCTGAGGGTTTTGGCGACGAGGTGCAGCGCCGCATCCTGATCGGCACCTACGCCCTCTCGGCCGGATATGTGGATGCCTACTACAAGAAAGCCCAGCAGGTGCGCACCTTGATTCGGCGCGACTTTGACCGGGCCTTTGAGGCAGTGGATGTGCTGCTCACCCCCACCTCGCCCACCACGGCCTTTGGCTTTGGCGCCCACAGCGACGACCCCTTGGCTATGTACCTCGCCGACCTGCTCACCATCCCGGCGAACATGGGTGGCCTGCCTGCCATCAATGTGCCCTGCGGCTTTGATCTCGAGGGCCTGCCGATTGGTCTGCAGCTGATCACGGGAGTGCTTGAAGAGCCGCGCCTGCTTCAGGTGGCCCACCACTACGAACAGGCCGCCCAGGTGATGCAGGCTCGGCCAGTGGCCCCATTGGTGCCCTAGGGACTGACCCCAGATCTAGTGGTTTTGCGCCGGTCTGACGCGCAAATGACACTGGATCTTGCGTGGTCGCCTAGCTTGGGGAGGCTTCCGATGCCTTCCGGCTAGACCTGCCCTTGGCCTTCGTTCCGCTCCACAACCACAGCGACTACAGCCTTTTAGACGGGGCGAGCCAGTTGCCGGCGATGGTGGATCGGGCTGTGGAGCTGGGCATGCCAGCCCTTGCACTCACCGATCACGGCGTCATGTATGGCGCCATTGAGCTGCTCAAGCTTTGCGCCAAGGCCGGGATCAAGCCGATCATCGGCAATGAGATGTATGTCATCAATGGCTCCATTGATGACCCTCAGCAGAAAAAGGAGCGCCGCTACCACTTGGTGGTGCTGGCCAAAAATGCGGTCGGCTATCGCAACTTGGTCAAGCTCACCAGCATCAGCCACCTACGCGGCATGCGCGGCCGGGGCATCTTTGCCCGTGCCTGTATCGACAAGCAATTGTTGAGCCAGTACAGCGAAGGTTTGATCGTGGCTACTGCCTGCCTGGGAGGCGAAATTCCTCAGGCGATTTTGCATGGCCGGCCCGATGCGGCGCGCGAGGTTGCCAGCTGGTATCAACATACTTTTGGCGACGACTTCTACCTGGAAATCCAGGATCATGGCGGCATCGAAGACCGCATCGTTAACACCGGGATTGCCCGCATCGGTGCCGAGCTGGGCATTGAACTGATCGCCACCAATGATGCCCATTACTTAAGTGCCAACGACGTCGAAGCCCATGACGCGCTGCTTTGCGTGCTTACGGGCAAGTTGATCAGCGACGTGAAGCGTCTGCGCTACACGGGTACCGAATACATCAAGGGGGAGGCAGAGATGCTCTCCCTGTTCAATGACCACCTTCCTGCCGAGCTGATTGAGCGGGCTGTTGCGAACACAGCCAAGGTGGCTGAAAAGGTCGAGGCCTACGACATCCTCGGCCGCTATCAGATGCCCCGCTTCCCCATCCCGGCTGGGCACACAGCGGTGAGCTATCTCACTGAGGTGGCCGAGCAGGGTCTCCGGCAGCGCCTACGCCTGACTGATGACGTTAGCTTCGAGCCCCAATATGGCGATCGCCTCGCCTTTGAGCTCCAGGTAATTGAGCAGATGGGTTTTCCCACCTACTTCCTGGTGGTGTGGGACTACATCCGCTTCGCCCGGGACAACGGCATACCTGTGGGGCCGGGTCGTGGTTCAGCTGCGGGTTCCTTGGTGGCCTACGCCCTGGGGATCACCAACATTAACCCGGTTACCAATGGCTTGCTTTTTGAGCGGTTCTTGAACCCTGAGCGCAAGTCGATGCCGGATATTGATACGGACTTTTGTATCGAGCGGCGTGGCGAAGTTATCGACTATGTAACTAAGCGCTATGGCGAAGAAAAGGTGGCCCAGATCATCACCTTCAACCGCATGACATCAAAAGCGGTGCTCAAGGATGTGGCCCGCGTACTTGATATTCCCTATGGCGATGCTGATCGCCTGGCCAAGTTGATCCCTGTGGTGCGGGGCAAACCTGCCAAGCTCAAGGAAATGATCGGAACCGAATCACCGGCTCCAGAATTCCGCGAGAAATATGAAAAGGACCCAGTCGTACAGCGCTGGGTTGATATGGCAATGCGTATTGAGGGCACAAATAAGACCTTTGGCGTACACGCGGCTGGCGTGGTTATTGCAGCGGAGCCCCTTGATGAATTGGTCCCCCTGCAGCGCAACAACGATGGCCAGGTGATTACTCAATACTTCATGGAAGATGTGGAGTCGATGGGTCTATTAAAAATGGACTTTCTCGGTCTCAAAAACCTGACAATGATCGATAAAACTGTCGATCTTGTGCAGCAATACAGCGGCATCAAGGTTGATCCTGATGATCTGCCTCTTAACGACGCAGGTACATATGCCCTGCTTGCTCGTGGTGATCTGGAGGGCATCTTCCAGCTTGAATCTAGTGGCATGCGCCAGATTGTGCGCGATCTCAAGCCTTCATCGCTTGAGGATATCTCTTCTATTTTGGCCCTATACCGGCCCGGTCCGCTTGATGCAGGTCTGATCCCTAAATTCATTAATCGCAAGCACGGTAGGGAGGTAATTGATGTAGCCCACGAGAAGCTTGAGCCGATCCTTAAGGAGACTTATGGAATCATGGTTTACCAAGAGCAGATCATGAAGATCGCTCAGGAATTGGCTGGCTACTCCCTTGGCGAAGCAGATCTGCTGCGGCGGGCTATGGGTAAGAAGAAAAAGAGTGAGATGGAGAAACACCAGGGACTTTTTGTAAGTGGCGCCACGGAACGTGGCGTCGAACCGCGAATAGCGGAGGCA
>NZ_JAGQCP010000021.1:0-45100 GCF_024346255.1 Cyanobium sp. BA5m-10
CGCCGAAAGCCGACGGTGGTGATGTCAGCGTCAATGAAGACGATCTGCTTGCTTCTCGCAGCAGCGGTGAATCGGCGGGGTCCGATGCGAGTAAGGAATCCACCACCCAGGGCGGTACGTTCACGATCTCCGCTCCGGATGGCGTCCAGGGCCTGACTGTCGGTGGACTCAATGTGATCATCAACGGTAGTTTTGCAGCGGTCAGCGGCAGCACGCCACTGGGCAACACCTTGGCGATCACGGCCTACGATTCGGCGACAGGAACGGTCAGTTATACGTATACGCTGAACGACAATGAAGCGCACGCTTCTGGATTGGGAACGAATTCACTTTTTGAAGATCTCGCCGTATTGCTCACGGACCGTGATGGAGATAACACCCCCAGCACGTTGAGCGTGAATATTGTTGATGATGTGCCGACGGCGGTAGCAGACAGCAATGTTGGAACAGCGAGTGAGACAAATCTTACGCTGAGCGGCAATCTGATTAGCAACGACACCCAGGGCGCTGATGGTGCTGCGGTTGTTGGTGCCAGCCTCAGCGGCACCTACGGCTCGATCGTCATCGGTACAGATGGCAGCTACACCTACACGCTCAATGCAGCGGATGCTGATTTCGTTGCTTTGGTTGGTGGTGCCACCGCCACGGAAACCTTCTCCTACACACTGCGTGACGCGGATGGTGATGAGAGCACCGCTCAGCTGACCCTCAACATCCGCAACGATGATGACAGTGTCACGATCACCGATCTAACGCCGAAAGCCGACGGTGGTGATGTCAGCGTCAATGAAGACGATCTGCTTGCTTCTCGCAGCAGCGGTGAATCGGCGGGGTCCGATGCGAGTAAGGAATCCACCACCCAGGGCGGTACGTTCACGATATCGGCACCCGATGGCGTGCAGAGCCTGACTGTCGGTGGTCTCAATGTGATCACCAACGGTGTTTTTGCAGCCGTCAACGGCAGCACGCCACTGGGGAACACCCTGTCGATCACGGCCTACGATGCGTTGACGGGAACGGTCACTTACACCTATACGCTCAACGACAACGAAGCGCACGCTTCTGGATTGGGTACGAATTCACTCTTTGAAGATCTCGCCGTATTGCTCACGGACCGTGATGGAGATAACACCCCCAGCACGTTGAGCGTGAATATTGTTGATGATGTTGACACTGCCATCAATAATACAGCAACCCTTGTAGAGAACACCGGCAAGACTGACGTGGTCTTGATCTTCGATACCTCAGGTAGCATGCTTGGTGCGCGCTTAGCCGATGCCAAAGCAGCTGTTGCCAACTTGCTTTCCAGCGGAACCGTGAATTCGGTGTTCATTGTTGACTTCAATAGCGATGCTGATTTCAGCAACTCTGGTAGCAATGGTGGGTGGTACACCAACCTCGGATCCGGTTCAGGGGGAGCGCTAAATGTAATCAATGGTTTTGTTGCCGATGGGAGTACTGATTACGACTCAGCCTTGAGGGTCGTCAAAGCCAACTTCACCAACCCCCCTCCCGGTGGTGATCGACTTGTGTCGATCTTCCTTTCCGATGGCGAGCCCAATCAAACTGACGGAACTGATACTGTCGGCATCATTGAAAGTGACACCAATAACCCCGGCTTTGGTGGAATAGGAGAGGAGAGCCATTGGATCAATTTTCTCAAGGACAACGGATTTGATGAATCCTTTGCCATCGGCTTCGGTGAGCTTAGTGATACCGACAAGAACTTTCTTGAGCCGATTGCTTGGACGTCAACGGTTGGGTCAACCACCACCGTGGAAACTGCCGGCACCTATACCGGCACGAATGCTGGAGCCAATGATCCAAACGTGATCATTGCCAATTCAAATGCATCTGCTATTACCGATGCACTGCTCGTTGCCACGACACCTATTTCTGGTGATCTCCTTGCCGACGACATTCCTGGAGCCGACGGTCCCCTCACCCTGGTGTCCGTCACCTATGGCGCCTCCACGGTCACATTCTCTCCTTCAACCACTTCGGCCACGTTCAACGTGACCGACGCCTCCTCCCAGGCGGTTGGCACAGTCGTGATCTTCGCCAATGGCACCTACAGCTTCACAGCGGCAGCCAATGTAGACGTAGCCAATACTCGCTTTGCTACACCCATTACGTACGCGGTGAAGGATGGAGATGGTGATGTCTCTACGGCGACCTTAACCGTCAACATCACTGATACCAGTGAAGTTGTGGCCTACGACAACTTCAACGGTTCGGCTCGAGCACTGCCATCCACCTCCATCGTTACGACTACGCTTTCCGACTTCTCCTCGGCGGTCTCAATAGTCGACGACGCCGACAATTCCCTTGCCACAGCGATTGCTAATACGAGCAACTTGAATAAATGGATTGCTAGTTCAATCAGTTTGACCACGGTTGATGCCAGCATCGCATCGGGAAGTCTCCGGCTCGAAGATAATGACGACGACGGATCGGGAGTTGCCAGACTGATCGCTCCGGTCTTCACAATCAGTACAGCCAACTCTACCTTGAGTTTTGACTATGATCGCGGCAATGTGAATTCTGGCGATAACGTCTCTTGGACACTGTATAAGTTTGTTGGATCAAGCTGGACGGCTCAAAGCGGTGTAGGCTTCACCGGAAATCTGAATAGCGATCCTGGCCCTCCCAGTACCATCACCACCGGCGCATTGAGCACAGGGGATTATCGAATCGTGTTCAGCAATCAAGACGGGGGCGAATCATCTGATTCCCAGCTCTTCATCGATAACCTCAACATCAAGTTCACTGTACCAAGTGTGCAGGTAATCGCAACGACTGGCAATGTGATCACCAACCCCAACACTCTCATTGGTAGCAGTGATCCAGCCAATGCCGTAGACAGCCGCGGCTCGGAAGGCGCCTCGCTATCGATCTTCAATGGATCGAGCTACGTGGCGGCCACATCAGCGGGCGACACCGTCAATGGCTCCCATGGCAGCCTGTTGATCAAAGACGACGGCACGTATACCTATACACCGAATAGCGTTCTCTCCAACACCCTCCGGACGGACGAATTCACCTACAAGCTCACCCATCCGGATGGGGACAACGATACGGCCAAGTTGGTTGTGGAGATCCCCGCCAGCATCACGCCAGTTGCCCTCGACCTGAACGGAGATGGTATTGATTGGCTTCAACTGAATGAAGGTGCCAAGTTTGATTACGGTGCTGGTCTTGTTGCCACCGCCTGGGTTGGCTCTAACGATGGTCTGCTGGCCTACGACTACAACCAGGATGGGCTGATCAATGAAGCCAAGGAGATCGTCTTCACCACCTGGGCGCCCCACATGGCATCCGATCTGCAGGCCCTTCAAGCCTACTTCGATAGCAACTACGACAACGTGCTCAGCCAACTCGATGCTGGTTGGTCTAAGTTCGGAGTTTGGATCGACAGCAATAGCGATGGAGTGAACCAGCCCGGCGAGTTCATCTACCTCAAGGAGGCCGGCATCGAAAGCATCAATCTCACCTACGACCACACCAGCAGCCCATCCGTCGTTGCTGAAGGTGATGTGTCGATCCTCGGCACCTCCACATTCACCTGGGATGCTGCCCATGGTGGCGGTACGGGAACGGCCGCAGACGTGGCCTTTGCCGCGGCTCCTGTTGATGCCCCGGTTGCTGATACTTCAGTTCCAGCTGCCGATACCTTCATCCAGGATGTCGCCATTCCCGATGAGCAGGTGGTTGAGGCTGAGGTCGCTAGCGTGGCTGATCTAGTGGCGCAGTATGTGGGTGAGAACGCCGTTACAGATGAGGCGATGGCTGTGTATCAGCAGGAGCTGGCACTCACCGAGCTGCCGGCTGCGGCAGATCTGGCTGCTGATCCAGCAGGGATTGAGCCCACCGCCGATGCCCTGGCTGCGCTCGACGAGGTTGATGCGCTCCTGCCCGACGATGCCAGCGATGGCATTGCTACGGCCACCGACGTGGTCGACGACTTCTCCTACGCCGTTTGAGCCATGGCTGATACGGATGCCTCATTTGTAGCCGGTGATGTAATCGCCGGCTTGATCGAAACCTTCTTCGAAGCCGTGCGATCCTCGCCAGATCTTGCGGCTCAAGAGGCTCGCCCTGCTGAGCTTGTTTATGAGCTCGATCAGGTAGTTAGTACCTACCTCGAAGAGCAGCAGCTCTCAGCTGATGCCTACCAGCTCATTCAGCAGGATGTGCTCAACAACATCGCCCACGACCTTGCTGAACAGCACGAAGACCTTGCCGATTTCGACGTCAGTTTTGATGCGGCTGGTAATGCCGACCCCGCTGAGGTGATGGCCGCTATGGACCATCACTTCGAGACCCTGTTCAGTTCGGAGTCTTTTAGTGATGATGGGTCGGCCGCCTTAGGCTGACCTCCCAACGGTTGTCTGTGCCCCCCACTGCCCGTCTGCTGCTGGTTGATCCGGATACCCGCTCCTCTGATCTGCTCACCAAGCACCTCCATGTCCATGGCTTTGCCATCAGCGCCGTAGCCAGCACTGATGCCGCCCAGCAGCAGCTTCTAACTGCTGCGCCGCAGATGCTTTTGATCAGCGATGCTCTGCCTGATAGCGCTGCGCTTGTTTTTACCCGCCAACTGCGCGCCGCAGCTAATGCCATTCCCCTGCTGTTGCTCCTATCTCTTGATCACTACAGCTCCCGCGTAGCTGCCCTTGAGGCCGGCGCTGATGATGTCTTATCGCGCCCCTTTGCAATTGAGGAGCTGATAGCTCGGCTGCGTTCCTTAATACGCCGCAGCCGCATGGGGCTCAACCATGTTGATGGCACCGAGCTGCACTACCGCGACCTCACGGTCAATACCGATAGCCGCCAGGTATCGCGGGCAGCTACCCCGATTAAGCTCACCGTCAAGGAATACGACCTGCTGCTCCATCTGCTCCAGCACCGCGAGCAGGTGCTCTCCCGTCAGGACATCCTTTTGGCCGTCTGGGGGGACTCCTGGGTTGGCGACGAGAACCTGCTCGATGTCTACATCCGCTACCTGCGTAAGAAACTAGAGCGGCCCGAACTTGAACCCTTGATTCACACCGTTCGTGGTGTGGGCTTCATGTTGCAGTGAGCATCATCTGCACCGGCCCTGGGTTAGTCCCGAGTTGCCGATTTGAGGTGATCAGCAGTAAGCCGTCGGCACTGGCCTGAGCCACTAGCAGGCGACCAAAGGGATCACGATGCAACGGCGGCAGGTTGGCCACGACTAGCTTTTAGCCCTTTGCGGTGTAAGCCAGCTATGAAGAAGGGCCCTTCCACTTACGGCTGATTGCACCGTCATCCAGGAGCAGATTGGGGCCCTGCGCAGCCAGCTGGAGCAGGAGCTGGTGGATGGGTGATTAGATCCGACCCGCATGCATTCTTGATGCAGGAGCTCCGCGAAGCCGGCCTTCGCTGCTGAGGTCTTCATCGATCTCCGTTCAATGGATCCCGTGGCCGGCTCCCGTGTGCACCCAATGGGCACATTCTTCTGGTGTGGCGTGGAGAAGCTTGGGATACCAAGCCAGTGGGCTACTGATGGTGCCCCTATCTGCGAGGTCGACAGTTAGAGCGTTATCAGAATCAGTGACCCCTACAACGCGTTCGCTGGAATTAGCCATGGATCTATGTGAGGTATCACCCCTCCGTAACCCCCTCAATCCGGTCTTCGATCTCCTGATAGATCTCCTGCAGCTGGGCGATGTTTTCGTCGCTGGTTTCCCAGTAGCCGCGGCCATTTACTTCCAGCAGGGTGCCCACGATGCGGCGGAAGCTGTGGGGATTGAGCTCCATTAGACGCTTGCGCATCTCAGGATCATTAATGAAGGTTTCGTTTGCCTCCTCATACACAAAGTTGTCTACTGAGCCACTGGTGGCGCTCCAGCCCAGGGTGAAGTTGAGCCGTTTGGCCACCTCCCTCACGCCCTCGTAGCCGCTATTCAACATGCCCTCATACCACTTGGGGTTGAGCAGCTTGGTGCGCGAATCGAGGCGAATGGTTTCACTCAAGGAGCGCACCTGGGCGTTGGCCGTGGTGGTATCGGCGATATAACTTGCCGGTGCCTTGCCGTCATCACGCAGGCCAGCGATCAGCTTGGTGGGGTCGGAGTCAAAGTAGTGGCTCACATCGGTGAGAGAAATCTCGGCTGAATCCAGATTCTGGAATGTCACATCAGCGGTTTTCATGGCTGATTCGAATACTTCGCGGTTCTGGTTCATCTCACCTGGGTTGTCGGCGTTGAAGGCGAATGTCTTGCGAGAAAGATACATCTCTTGCAGCTCATTCTCCTCCTCCCAAGTGCTGTTTTCCACCGCCAGGTTTACGTTTGAGCTGTAGCTGCCGCTGGCATTGGAAAACACCCGCGTCGCCGCATCACGCAGGGACACACCCTGGGCCGCCGCCTGCTCCTGGGCGTGGCGCCTCACGTAGTTCATATCAAGGGGCTCATCGGCCTCAGCTGCCATCTTCACGCCCTGATCTATCAAGCCCATCTGGTTGATAAACAGGTCGCGGAATACGCCGCTGCAATTCACCACGACGTCGATGCGGGGCCTGCCGAGTTCCTCAAGGGAAATCAGCTCCAGCTTGTTGACCCGGCCCAGGGAATCTGCTACCGGCCGCACGCCGATAAACCAGAGGATCTGCGCCAGCGACTCGCCGTAGGTCTTGATGTTGTCGGTGCCCCAGAGCACGCAGGCGATCGTTTCGGGCCAGGCGCCCTGCTCGGCCTTTTGGCGCTCGATTAACCGGTCCACCACCACCTTGGCGGCAGCAATGGCTGCCCGAGTAGGGATCGACTGGGGGTCTAGGGCGTGGATGTTCTTGCCGCTGGGCAGCACGCCCGGGTTGCGGATCGGGTCGCCGCCGGGGCCCGGCAGCACGTATTCGCCATCGAGGGCCTTGAGCAGGCTCTGCATTTCCATATCGGCGCAGATCTGCTCAAGGCAGAAGCGCAGGTAGCCAAACAACTTGTCGAGCTCGGCTTGATCCACCCCTGGGAAGCCAGCCGCGCGGCAGGCACTCAGCCAGGGGCTGGGCAGTTGGAAGCCGAATTTCTCCAGCAGGGCAAACAACCAAGCGAAGTTCTGGCGCATAGTTACCCGGCCATCGGCGCCGGTCACCGCCTTCACCATCGAGCCCACCGCCGCGCGACACACCTCGGTGATCGTGCGGTTGAGCTCCACATCGACGAGCACACCGTCGTCGTTGCCTTTGTAGATGTCGGTAATCGTGCGGCCCCGGCTCTCGGCCAGCAGGGCCGGCAGGGAGCGCAGGCCATCTTCCTCGCGCTCGAGCGCGGCAATGTTCACCAGGGTGGCGATTGCTTCCTCGGCAGTTGGTGGCTTACCGATCGTGTGCAGGCCGCAGGGCAGCAGCCGGCTTTCGATCTCCATCAGCTGGCGGTACACCGCACCCACCACGCCATCGCGGCCGTCGAGGCCGATCTCCGAGGCATCGGCTTCGGGAAGCACCACGTCTTTGTCAAGGTTGCACTGGCGCGCCGTTTCCACGATCGCGTTGACTATCTGCACACCCCGGCTGCCTTCGCGCAGCTGCTGGTAGCTGCCCACCAGCTCGCCGAGTTCCTTGAGTCCCCGATAGAGGCCGGCATTTTCAGCCGGTGGTGTGAGGTAGCTGATCGTGGAGGCATAGCCGCGCCGCTTGGCGATGGTGGCTTCGCTTGGGTTGTTGGCGGCGTAGTAGTAAAGATTTGGCAGGGCACCGATCAGGGAATCGGGGTAGCAGGTTTCGCTCATGCCCATCTGCTTGCCGGGCATGAATTCCAGCGAGCCGTGGGTGCCGAAGTGCAGCACCGCATCTGCCTGCCACACCTTCTCCAGATAGGTGTAGTAAGCGGCAAAGCCGTGGTGGGGGCTGGCGCTGCGGGAATAGAGCAGCCGCATCGGGTCGCCCTCGTAGCCAAAGGTGGGCTGCACACCCACAAACACGTTGCCGAAGTGGCGGCCGTAGATCAGCAGGTTGGTGCCGTCGCTGTTCAGGTTGCCGGGGGGCTTGCCCCAATTTTCTTCAAGCCGCTCGGAATAGGGGGTGAGGCGCTCGTATTCCTCCACGCTCATGCGGTGGGCGATCGCCAGCTCCGGTGCACCCTGGAGGGCTTCTGGGTCGTTAATTACCGCCTCCATCAGCGCCTTGGGCGTGCGCGGCATGTTCTGTACGTCGTAGCCCTTGAGCTGCATCTCCTCCAGCACCCGGAAGATCGAGCCAAATACATCTAGATAGGCCGCCGTGCCCACGTTGCCCTTATCAGGGGGGAAGCTGAAAACGGTTATCGCCAGCTTCTTTTCAGCCCGGGGCTTGATCCGCAGGGAGGCCCAGCGGATTGCGCGCTCGGCGATTGCCTCGACCCGGTCTTGCAGGGTGTGGGCTTTGCCGGTGGCGTCGTCACGGCCGCTGAGCACGATTGGCTCAATGGCGCCATCGAGCTCGGGGATGGCGATCTGCAGGGCTACCTGCACTGGGTGCAGACCTAGATCGCTCTCCTCCCACTCCTGGGTGGTTTGAAACACCAAAGGCAACGCCACCATGTAGGGACGATTCAGCTTTTTAAGCACCTCAATTGCCTTGGGGTGGTCCTGCCTGGCCGGACCACCCACCAGGGCAAAGCCAGTCAGTGACACCACCCCATCCACCAATGGGAAGTCGGGGTTGAGCGGGTCGTAGAAGAAGGCATTCACCGGCTTGGTGAAATCGAGCCCGCCGCAGAAGACCGGAATCACGGTGGCGCCGCGATATTCCAGCTCCTGAATGATCGCCACGTAGTGAGCTTCATCGCCGGTGACGATGTGGCTGCGCTGGAGCACCAGGCCGATCACCGGACCATTGCGGGCCTGCTCGCTGAGATCGCCGCGGCTGGAATTCCAATTTAGATATTCCTTGAGATCTTCAAACATCCCCGGTGCCAGCGGGTGCCAGATGCCTAGGTCTGGGAATACCTCCGGCTCAGCCACAACCACCGCGGGCCGGTCGGCCGCCTCGCCAGAGCCTCCGCGGGGGAAGACGTACTTGTCGGCCAGCATCAACAGAAAATTCCGGAGATTGTCTGGCGTGCCGCCCAGCCAATACTGGAAGCTCAGCATGAAAGAGCGCGCATCTTGCGCCTTCTCCACCGGCAGGTATTTCAGAACAGTCGGCAAGGTATTGAGCAGCTTCAACATCGCGTCTTGGAAGCCAGCGCCGCCCGCTTCCTTGCGCTTTTTCATGAAGCTGGCAATGGCGCTCTTGCTTTGACCCAGCTGGGCCATCGAGAAGGTGCCGAGCTTGTTCAGTCGCATCACCTCCGGCATGGAGGGAAACACCACTGCTGCCTTGAGCCGATCGCGGTGCGGAGCCACTGCTTCCACCACCTTCTGAGCCAGATCTTCAATGAAGATCAGCGAAGCGATAAACACATCCGCCGCGGCCACGTCAGCCTGAAAATCGGCGTAGTTCTGGGGGTCGCGCAATTCCTCGATCAGGTAGCCGCTCAGCTCGATCGCCAGGGGGCCGTTCTGGGCATTGAGCGAGTTGGCGGCCTGGGTAAGGGCGTTTTGGTACTGGGGTTCGAGCACCACATAAACGGCCTTCATCACGGCACGGCCGTTCACGTCGCCGGGCGTAACGCGGCGGTTGGTGGAGCGAACCTGCGTGAACATCAGCGCCAATAAGGGGTTATTGGGGAATCTACGGATGTATCCGCCTTGATGCGAGGTCTTGCCCCACATGCCGCGCATAGGCTCGCTGCCAGCGCTTCTAGACCGCCATGGCTCCTGCACCCGATCCGGCCTCTGGGGCACCCATCCCCGTGGTGGTGGCCGGTGCCCTGGGCCGCATGGGCGCCGAGGTGGTGCGGTCCGTGCTTACGGCCCCCGATTGCACCCTGGTGGCCGCCATCGACACCACTCCTGACAAGGAGGGTGCTGACCTGGGCTTGGAGCTCGGCCTAGGCGAATTGGAGCTGGCGATCACCAGCGACTTCGAGGGGGCCATGTGCCAAGCCAGCCAGGCAGCGCGGCAGGGCGGCGCCGCCGTGCTGGTGGATTTCACCCACCCCTCGGTTGTCTACGAGCACACCCGCGCCGCGATCGCCTACGGCGTGCACCCGGTGATCGGCACCACGGGCCTCTCGCCAAGGCAGCTAGCTGATCTGGCCGGCTTCGCCGAGAAGGCGAGTGTGGGCGGTGCCGTGATCCCCAATTTTTCGGTTGGCATGGTGCTGCTGCAGCAGGCCGCCGCCGCCGCCGCCCGCTTCTACGACTTCGCCGAGCTCACCGAACTGCACCACAACCGCAAGGCCGATGCCCCCAGCGGCACCTGCATCAAAACCGCCGAGCTGATCGAGGAGCTGGGTAAATCCTTTAACCCCCAGCAGGTGGAGGAGCACGAAACCCTGGCGGGCTGCCGCGGCGGCCAGCGCGATAGCGGCCTGCGCCTGCACTCGATCCGCTTGCCGGGGCTGGTGGCCCACCAAGAGGTGATGTTTGGTGCTCCCGGCGAGACGTACACCCTGCGCCACGACACGATCGAGCGCTCCGCCTACATGCCCGGCGTGCTGCTCACCGTGCGCAAGGTGCGCCAGCTGGCTGGCCTGGTGTATGGCCTGGAGCGGCTGATCTGATGCTGCTTCCCTTGCGCCCCGGCGAGCTGCTGCGCCTGATCCCAGCGGTCGCCACCGGCCCCCAGTTCAACGCCTGCACCGGCAATCCCCGCAAGGTGCTGCAGCGGGTGCTGATCTCGGTGATCGGCGCGGTGATTGCCCTATTGATCAGCCAAACCCTGCTGTTCTCCAGCCAGTTTGGCCCGGTATTCCTGGTGGTGGGCTTTGTGTTTGCCCTCTACCTGCTCTGGGGACCGATCCTCGAGGCGGGCCAGAAAAATTCCACCCTGCGCCGCTATCCGGCTGCAGCCCTGTTTGAAGGCCAGATAGTCGATCTATATACCCGCGAAATCGTTGAGGAGCGCCGCGAACAGGCCAACAACGACGGCCGCCTGGAGCTGGTGGAAAACCGCCGCACCTGGCTCACCCTCGAGCTTGAGGACGAGGAGGGCTATCTCGGCAAGGTGCGCTTCCCCTTTGAAAAAAAACACCAGCAGATTCGTGCCGGCATGGTGGTGCGGGTGTTGGTGCTGAGCGAGCGCAAGGATTTTTCTCAAATAGGGGCGATCAGCGACGCCTGGCTGCCCCAGCTCAAGCTTTGGGTTGGTGAATACCCCTTCCTGCTGCGACCGGCCTTTGAGGAGCTCTGCCTGAAGCGGTTCCGCTGAATCCAGGCGCAGCATTTTCCCAAGCCGCAGTTACAAGCTGCAATATTGCGTTACAGTTGCGCAAAGCACGCGTCAGGTTTCCATGACTCAGATCACCCCCTCGATCGAAGCTGCCACCATCCGCGGCGCCACAGTTACCACCGAAGACGGCGGCCGCCTCAATGCTTTTGCCACCGAGCCCCGCATGGAAGTGGTGTCAACCGAAAGCGGCTGGGGCTTCCACGAGCGCGCCGAGAAGCTCAATGGTCGTATGGCCATGCTCGGCTTCATCGCCCTGCTTGCCACTGAATACGCCCTGGGTGGTGAGTCCTTCACCCGCGGCCTGCTTGGCATCGGCTGATCTGCCCGCTCTCGCAACAGCCTGAGCCTTTGCTACACCAACTGCCGCAGCTACACAGCTGCGGCTTTTTTGTGCCCGATCCCCGGGCTGATCCTCCATCGCCATGGTCGAGTCCAAACCGGTTCTGCGGGCCCTGGTGAATGGGGCGGGCCCCACCGGTGCCCTCACGGCCCTTGCCCTGGCGGACGCTGGCTGGCAGGTGCAGATCAGCGATCCCCTGCCCGCCGCTGTGCTGCTCGAGCGCAGCCGCGCCTACGCCTTCACCCATTCCAGCCAGCGCCTGCTGGAGCAGCTGGGGCTGTGGTCAGCCGTGCAGGAGTTGCTGGTGCCCTTCCGCTCCCTGCAGCTCCTTGATCTGGCCACCCAGCGCCAGGTGCCTTTCTGCTTGGCGGATCTGGGCTCGCGGCGGGCGGCGGCACCGGCGGCGGCCGTGGGCTGGGTGGGACAGCACCGGCCGCTGATGACCCTGCTGTTGGAGCGCCTGGGCTCCCATCCCGCCATCACCCTGGAGTTGGGCACGCCGCCGCCGCACGCTGCAGCCAAGCAGCCGCAGCACGACCTGATCGTGGCGGCCGACGGCCCCCACTCCCCTAGCCGGGAGGCCCTCGGCATTGGCGTGATTCAGTGGGCCTATCGCCAAAACTGCCTCACGGCACTGGTGCAACTCCGCGGCAGCGCCGACGACCAGGCCTGGGAGCTGCTGCGGCCCGAGGGGCCCTTTGCGGTGCTGCCCCTGGGCGATGGTCTGTTCCAGCTGGTTTGGAGTGCCCCAGCCCAGCGCTGCCGCCAGCTTGAAAGCCTCGGCGATTCAGCCTTCCTTGATGCCCTGGCAGGTGCCCTGCCAGACCAGCTTCAGCCCGATGCCCTGCTCGACGATCCGCGCGCCTTCCCGGTGGCCCTGCTGCTGGCCCGGCGCCTGCACCGCGGCCATACGGTGCTGGTGGGGGAGAGCGGTCACCGCTGCCATCCAGTGGGCGGCCAGGGGCTAAACCTCTGCTGGCGCGATGTGGCCACCCTGCATTGCCTGGCCCGGCGTGCAGCGGCCGGGCGGCTGGCCGTGCACCGCTTGCCGGCGGCCTATGCAAGGCGGCGTTGGCCGGATTTGCTGCTCACCCTGCTGGCTACCGATCTGCTGGTGCGGTTTTTCTCGAATCGCTCGCCCCTGCTGCTGCCCCTGCGCCACCTGGCCCTGCTGCTGCTGGCCAAGCTTGCTCCCCTGCGCCAGCTCAGCCTGTCCGCCATGACCGATGGCCCTTGCCAGCTGCTGCGCCGCTGATCAGCATGGGCTATCCGGGGCCGCATGTATGGTGATCAGCACCAGTTCCCAACCGCCGCCTTCGGCGGCGCTGCTGCGTCTGCTGCGCAATCAATTCGGCCTGAGCGAGAGCGCCCTGGCCCTGGGATTGCGCCAGGCCCAGCAGGAGCAAGCGCCCCTGCCGGTGGTGCTGTGGCGCTTCGGGCTGATCAGCCTGGAGCAGTTCGATGCCCTGCTGAGTTGGCAGGATCAGGAATAGATGATCAGCGACTCCACGGGCTGATCTTCAGGCAGCTTGCGGCGCCCTTCCAGGGCCGCCAGTTCGGCCACAAAGCCGAAGCCACACAGTTCACCACCAGCCGCAGCCACCAGCTCGGCGCAGGCCGCAGCGGTGCCG
This sequence comes from Cyanobium sp. BA5m-10, assembly GCF_024346255.1. Classification (NCBI taxonomy): domain Bacteria; kingdom Bacillati; phylum Cyanobacteriota; class Cyanophyceae; order Synechococcales; family Prochlorococcaceae; genus Cyanobium; species Cyanobium sp. BA5m-10. The sequence continues at coordinate 13,247 of NZ_JAGQCP010000021.1, forward strand.
CCGGTGGCCAGCAGATCGTCGATGATCAGCACCTTGGAGCCATCGGCCAGGGCATCGCTGTGGATTTCCAGACGGTCGCTGCCGTATTCGAGGGCGTAGTCCACGCCCGTAACTGCCCCGGGCAGCTTGCCGGGCTTGCGCACTGGCACAAAACCCAATCGCACGGCGGTGGCAAGGGCTGTGCCCACGATGAAGCCCCGCGACTCAATGCCCACGATCAGGTCGGGCTGCAGCCGCTCGCACACTGCGCTCAGCTGACGGATCACTTCCTGCCAGCCGTCCGGGTCGCGCATCAGCGGCGTGAGGTCGCGAAACAGGATGCCGGGCTTGGGAAAATCAGGCACATCGCGCACAAATTCCCGCAGGTCTGGGGCCATGAACGTGACGGTTGGGTGCACTTGCTGGCATCATCGCAGCCATGCCCCTTGATTCATTCGCTCCTGAATCGGCCGCCCGGCTTCCCCGCCGCGGCCTCGAACGCCTCGACCTGCTCTTGCTCAGCGCCGAGGCCCTCGACCTCAACGGCGGTGAGGCAATGGTGTGGATGAGCGAGCAGATGGGCTTCACCACCCTCTTCCCAAACCGGGTGGAACTGTGGAAAAGCCGCTGCACCAACCCCCTGCGCCGCACCACTCGCCGCGAAGGTCTGGAGCCAGCTGAAACCGACGCCCTAATCCGCATTCTTTGCGCCTTGGCAGACCGCCTCTACCCCCTGCTGCGCGGTCTGCTCTCCAGCGCCGAGCCGCCTGAAGTGCTCAGCGAGCGTTGGAACCTATTCCGCAGCCGCCTGGCCGATCTGGTACGCCAGCGCATGAACCTCCGTCGTGGTGGCGTGCAACTGTTGCTCGATCCCGAGTCAGGTGCCCGCCAGTCGCGGCTGCTGATCCAAGCCCTGGCCCTGGGCTCCGGGGTTGGCGGTTTTGAGCGGCTGCGCGCCAGCCTGCTGGATGCCCAGCCATGATCCAGCCCCTGAGCCTGCAATGAAGCAAGTACTGCAGTTCGACCAACTCAGCTGCCGCCTCAAGGTGGAGGGTCTGCCGGATGTGTCGGTCGGACAGAGCGGCCAGAACCTCGGCATCATCACGGGCTGGAGCTTGGCCTGGGCCGGTCGCCCCGAGCTTGAGGGCCGCAAGGAGCACCTGCTATCCCTGATGAAGGTGGTGCTGCCCTACGCCCGCTACCTGATCAGTGGTGTGCCGCGTCGCTTTGGCGCCGAGCCCGAGCCGGTGGAGATAGGTCCGGGGCCAGAGGGCGGCCATGGCCTGCTGCTGCGCAGTAGCCAGCCGGACACGCCCCCATTACAGCTCAATCTCGATGATGCCGAGCTGGCCGATCTGGTGCGGGTGCTGGATCAATTGCGCCTCGATTCGCGGCTGCAGTTGCCCCTGGAGCTGCCTGAGACCATGCCTCTGAAGGGCCGCGAGCTGCTGGAGCGCCGCCCCCTTGCCCAGCGCCTTGCAGCGCCGCTGGCAGGGCTGCTGGCTGTGGTCGTGGCCTCTGGGCTAGGGCTGCTGATACCAGAACCCAAGCCCGGGATAGAGCCAACGCAGCGTCCAGCTGCCGCCCAAGCTAAATAGCAGCTATTGACGTAACCGGTTAGCTGGTCACACTTGGGTATCGCTGAGAGAGTTTGAATTGGGTCCATGGCGGCGCTGACCTGGTCGGAATTGCGGATTCGGGTGGCTCGACTTGGGGCCTCCCTCGATGTGGTCGTGCGCAGTGATCCGGAGGTTTGCGGGCTCAGCGGCGACGACTTCCGCATCTCCCTGCATCACGGCGGCCAGGGGGATTGCACCGTGGCAGATCTCTCCTTGATCGACTGCCCCAACGAGTTGGTGCTGATGGAATTCGAGCGCTGGATGCGCGGTGCCGGTTACGTCCTCGAGGTATGACCTCCCCCCGTAGCCGCGCCCTGCAATTGCCCACCACAGGCGTGTCGACCGGACGGGTATTTCGCCGCCGCCACCGCCCGGCCCGCTGGCGTCAGGCCGCTATCGCCCTGCTGCTGGGCGCTGCCGGCGCCGGGCTGATGCTGGCCTTGCTGCAGTTACCGGAGCGCTTCGACACCTTTTTGGTGCTGAGCACCGCCCTAGCCAACCTGATCGGCGGGGTGCAGCAGGCGCTTTGGGGACTGGTGCAATTGCTGGCGGTGGTTCTGCTGGTGCTGGCGGCCATTGCGGCCCTGGGCTTGGTGGTTGCTGGGATCATCCGTCTGGTGCGAGCTTTATGGCCCCAGCCCAGCCGCCGCAGCTAGTTATGGAGACTCTCAGCAATGGGAAAACACAAGAAAAGCGATAAAGCCCCCAACTCGAGCAAGCCCCAGCCACCCCTTTTGGGGTCCCTCAGCGATCGCTACTACCCGTCACCTTTGCTGGAAGATCTGGCCAGCAATGGGGGCCGGCTAGATCGCAAGGTTTACGAGAAAGAGCTCACTAGGCTGCAGGTGGAGCTGGTAAAAATGCAGTACTGGCTGAAGGCCTCTGGCTTTCGGCTGATCGTGCTGTTCGAGGGCAGGGATGCGGCCGGTAAGGGCGGCACGATCAAACGAATCACCGAACCGCTAAACCCCCGTGGCTGCCGGGTGGTGGCCTTGGGCACCCCCTCTGATCAACAGAAAACCCAGTGGTACTTCCAGCGCTACGTCGAACACTTCCCTTCAGCTGGGGAGATCGTCGTATTTGATCGCAGCTGGTACAACCGAGCTGGGGTGGAATCGGTAATGGGCTTCTGCACACCAGCCCAAACGGAGGAGTTTCTGCAGAGCTGCCCGGAATTTGAGCGGATGGTGGTGCGCTCTGGAATCGTGCTCCTCAAGTATTGGTTTTCAGTGAGCGATGCGGAGCAGGAAAGCCGCTTCCAGTCCCGTATCGAAGATCCCACCCGCCGCTGGAAGCTCAGTCCGATGGACTTGGAGGCCCGCAACAAGTGGGAAAGCTTTTCAGCCGCTAAAGATCATATGTTTGCTCACACCAACATCCCCGAAGCGCCCTGGTTCACCGTGGAGGCAGACGACAAACGCCGCGCCCGCCTCAATTGCATTCACCACCTGCTCAGCAAGATTCCCTACGAAGACATGACACCTCCAGCGATCAAGCTGCCGCCCCGCAAGCCACCCAAGGGCACGGCTCGTCCGCCACGCAACGAGCAGTTCTTCGTGCCCAACCTATATCCCTAGCTTTGTAGGCGCGCAAACCAGAGGCCAGCCAGCTGGTAGGAGCTCCAAAGGAACGCCAATAGAAACAACCAATTCAGCCAGGGGGGACGCTGGGGACTCTCTGGGGCCATGAACAGCCAGGCTGGGTTGGTAGCCCCCAGATTCGCACCACAGGAATTTGTAGGCCATAAAAAAGCAGGGATTGCTCCCTGCCTGATCACCACTCCCTTCATGGCGCTCAAGAGCAGCCTAGAAAAGATGGGATCAAGTGAGCCAAACCCATATCTTTTGAACCGCATCACGCAACGTGACGGTCTGTGCCGGCGCATTGGCCTGGGGCGGCAACCCCCGTAATATGCCGCAACTTCACTGATCCGATCTGGCCTGGAAATGGGCAACCCAATCAGTCGTGAACTGTTTTTGGCAAGGGCCCGATCCCGTTTTGGCGATCAATACGACTACGCAGCCATCCTCTACAAGAGCTACAAGACCCCAATCAAGATTCGCTGCAATATGCATCCAGTCAAAGAGATTTCGATCACCCCCGAGAAGCACCTTCAAACCACCGGCGGCTGCAAATACTGCCTAAGGGAGAAGCGCATAATCAATCTCGAAAGGGAGCTCAACCGCGGCTGCGCGGAGCCCGCCGTAGCAATGCGCCGCTTCAGCCACCTTCATGACTGATGCCAGACCAGCCCTGCAAGCACTTGCGGGGCTGGGAACTGCTGATGTCATTGGAACGGAGAGGGCGGGATTCGAACCCGCGGAAGCTTTCACTTCGCTGGTTTTCAAGACCAGAGCCATCAACCACTCGACCACCTCTCCAGAGGGTCGGTGCGGCATTGCCACACCGATGTTTCATCTTAATTGGTCAGTTGTTGCCCGGTTTAGCCAAAGGCAGTAGGCACTTGTCTGAATCGCAGCCAGCTGGGCCTGCCTCCACCAGCTCACCGCGGTCGTAGCGCTGAAGAGCTTCAAAGAAGCAGGTGGTGCTGCGCCGGGCGGCCACCTCAGCGTTGAGACGCAGGTAGGTTGCATGGTCGATTGGTTCAAATGGCAGCCGCGGGAAGGTGGCGTTGGCGTCAAAACGGGCCAATAGGGCTGCAGAGATGTAGCCCTCGCCTTGATCGATTGCCTGATAAATGGCATCTGCCAGGGCTTCTATTTCGTTTTCGCGAAACTCCACCGTGGCTGAGGTGTTGTGGGCTGTGTAGTGCTTCTGCACCTGCATGTAAAAGTCGAATTGGGCCAGGGCTGAGAAGTTGTTGATCTCCACCGCATCCGCACCGGGAATATTTGCCCAGCTCACTTCGGTGGGAATTTCCACCAGCCACTCGGTGCAGCGGGGATCAAACGGATCATCAAGCAGGCGGCCCTGTTCGTCCTTATCGCTTTGCGAGGGCACGATTGTGTAGCCGTAATCCATGCAGGCAAGGGCCACAGGATCGTTCTTGCGGAAGGTGATGCGGCGGATGAAGCGCTGGGCTTTGGGGGGGTGCCAGCCAGGTGATGCTCCGGTGAGCAGGCTCTTGGTGCCAGCGGGCTGCACGGTGGTGCATCGGTTGGGGCGGCGCAGGCCGTGACGATCGCAGTAGTCCCAAACCGCCGTATTGACGACCTGCTTCCAGCGGCTCAAGAATTCGGCCTCCTTTGCCTTGAAGGCCAGGCCTTCGGCCGTGTTGGGCCGCCCCGCTTCCCACCAGGTGAGCCAGGGCGTGCCAAAGGCGTGCACAAAGAAGTCGAATAGGCCGGTGAAGCTCACGCCTACGATCGGATCCCAGGCGCGGCTCTGGCGGTAGCGCTCCACCTCGAAGCGATGGTTGAGCAGGCAGGCCACGGCCAGGCCGGCGGCACGGAAGGCCTCCTCCTGGGACACCAGATCGGCGGGGTCGATCTGGTTGAGGTGGATTTCAGCCAGATTGCAGTGGAAGTCGGCGCCGAGGATCTCGCCGCAGGGGTTTAGCCCGTACCGGCCTAGGCGGTGCTCCAGCTCCGCGGCGCCGATTTCGGGGTGGTGGGTGGTGAGCCAGCGGCCGGCTTGCTCGCGGCCATGGTCGCAGTAGATGCCGATGAACTCTGTGCGCAGCTCTGGGGTGCTGAGCAGGTCGGCGTTGGAGCGGGCGATGGCCTCGGGAGCGAACTGGATCGCGCCTTCGCCGCTCTGGAACTGCTTAACAACAGCATCAAGCACCGTGGCCCGGTCGGGCCGGTTGTGGAAGACCCGGGTGTGGTTGGCCATGCGCAGGGAATCCCTTTCCGGATCGATGCTCCAGTTGCCCTCGCTGTCCTGCTGCCAGAGGTTCTCCTTAGCTCCGGCGGCGGAGTTGTCGTCAGCGCAGAACTGGCGCATGCCGGCGCTGCGGCGGATGTTGCCGGCCACGATCGTGACGGCAGCCTCATCGATCAGCAGGCAGCACTCCACCGAGGTGAGCTGGCGGCCCTGGGCCTTATTGAGGATCTGGGCTACGCGGCCGTAGAGGTCCTTGAGTTTCACCGGGTTGGCCATGCCACCGAAGCCCTTGAGGGTTTCGCCCACGGGCCGCACATCGGAGAGATCGACGCTGATTTCGATGGGGCTGGTGGGGTCAAAGCGCTCGTCGCTGCAGAGATTGAGCAGCAGCTGATAGCTGTCCACCCAGCCGCGGCGCGTGTCACCCACCTTGATGGCAACTCGGTTGGCCTCGATGCTGTGGCTGGTGTGCTCCTGCCGTTGGCCAGCCGGAGTGGCACCGATATCGGTCACAGCGGCGATGCTGAGCCGGTTGCGCACCGCCGGCAAGCGCCCAATCAGGTGCGGCTCGATGATGGCGCCGGTGCCGCAGCCCATCATCGCCAGGTCCATCATTAGACCGAAGGCTTCCCAGTCCACCAGGTTGGTGGAGGTGCAGTTGTAGGCGCCAGAGAAGTTGTGCTGTTGCTCGATCCATTCGGTGCCGCCGATCCACAGCCAGCGTCCTGAAGGCAGAGCTTTTTGCTGCTGCTGCATGCGGCGCATCAGCTCAACCTCCGCCTCGCTGAGGTTGCCGAGCTTGCTCAGACCGCCGAGGTTGCGCTCAGCCACCTGGTGCCAGCTTTCCCTGCCGGTCTCGGTCTTGCGGCTGTAGGTCCGGTAAAACACCGGGTTGGCAGCAGGAGCGGTGGCTGGAAAATCCAGAGCCTCGCCCGCCGGACTGCCGCTGGCGGCGGCAAAAGCCTTTTCCGCCGTAGCAGCTTCGGCGTTCTGACTGGCGGCTGTAGGGGGCGTGGCTGAGAGCGTCACAGGCAGTACGGCCCGAAGTTGAGCCGAACCATAACGCCACAGGTGGGGTGTGCAATGTCTGGTAGACACCAGCGACAGTGCACTGCCCAGCAAGGCTGCGCCACAGTGGATCTGGAAATCTTGAATTTTGATGCTGCGCATTCCGGAGCCGGAGCTGATGGACGAGGCAGGCCAGGTGCTGGCCTATGCCCAGGCCGATTTCGCCGCCTCCGATGCGGCGATGGTGGAGCGGCTAGCTCAGCTCTGCGCTGAAGATCCAGGCACGGCCTTGGTGGATCTGGGTTGCGGCCCGGGCAACATCAGCTTGCTTCTGGCCAGCCGTTGGCCTGCTGCAAAGGTTTTAGGGCTCGACGGGGCGCCTCGGATGCTTGCGGTGGCGCGCGAGCGCCTGGCCGGAGCGTCGCCGGATCTGGCGGCTCGGCTGCGCTTTGTGCAGGCGCTGTTGCCCCTTGCTGCCGCAGGCGAGCTTGAAGCTCACTTCTCGGCGGTGGTGAGCAACAGCCTGTTGCACCACCTGCATGATCCGGCGGCGCTTTGGCAGACGGTGGCCCAGCTCGGCGCCCCTGGGGCCTTTGTTTATGTCCAAGACCTGCGCCGGCCCGATAACGGCGAGGCAGTTGAGGCCCTGGTGGCTTCCGAGATGGAAGGAGCGCCCGAGGTGCTGCGGCGCGACTACCGGGCTTCCCTGCATGCGGCCTTCACCCCAGAGGAGGTGCAGCAGCAGCTGGAGCAGGCCGGGCTGGCCGCCCAGCTCCAGGTGGCGCCGCGGCAGGAGCGCTACTTGGAGGTATGGGGCCGGCTGGCTTAGGCGTTGTCTTGCTCGATGACAAACAAGGCGCATGCTTAAATCCTTCACTTCGAGATGCCTTCGGTAACTGAGAAGACTTTGCGAACGGTGGGTGTGTCTTTTAGGGGCTATATCCCTGCTCAGGGGTTAACTATGTTCCCCTGTGATAAGCAACAGAGGGCAAACCTAATGCAGGGTCTCCCCTACGTATACATATTGGCCGCCGGCGCCAACCCTATAGCCCAACTCGAAACCATCGCCACTGCGATGAATTCCATTCCGGACATAATCTTCTACAAGGACACGCAAGGCATTTGTCGCGGTGGCAACACCGCATGGTCCAATTTGCTCGGCAAGCCGCTCGATCAACTCATTGGCAAGTCCGATTTAGATCTCTTCCCAGAAGTAATGGCCAAGCCCTTCCAGTCGTATGACAAAGCCATGCTGGCTAGTGGTAAACCCACCCGAAACAATGAATGGTTGGTTTATCTTAATGGAAAGAAAGTTTATGTTGAGACGCTGAAAACGCCCTGGATAGGTAAGGACGGCAAAGTCGTAGGCGTGCTCGGCGTTTGCCACGAGATCAAGCCCGACTTCGCCATAAAGCCATGAATATCGCTCCATAAAATAAACCGGTGTCGCACTCTCGGCCAAGGTCTACCTGCTATTGCACGCCAATCAAGTTCTCCATATCTATCTAATCATTCGCCTGGGGCACGACATCCTGTCGTGCTGATGCGTAGTTAAAATGATTTAACGCTTTTGGGATCGTGGTTGTCCAGGGGGCCAGCGCTAGCGGTGATACTTTTTGCCCCCCTTACCTGACCCTCCCACCTGAAGACGCTTCGTGGTTTTCAGCGGAAGGGTGGCGCCTGGATCCAACCGCCATCGTCGACCAGCCGTTGCCGACCTCGCGGTAATCCCAGGCGGGTGCTCGGCCCCAGATGGCGCTCAAACAATTCGCCGTAGTTTCCAACCGCAGCCACCGCTCGGGCGCCGAAATCCGCGGGTAGCTCCAGCTGGCGGCCAAGGTCGGCCCCCACTCCCAGAAACCGGCGCTGCTCCAGTCGGCGGGGATCGCGCTGTGCTGCCGCCGCTTCCGCCTTCAGGTTTGCCTGGGTCAGGCCCAACTCCTCCGCGCGGATAAGGGCGTAGACGATCCAGCGCACCGCATCGGCCCATCCGGGATCTCCCTGGCGGGTGGCTGGAGCTAGGGGTTCCTGGCTGAGCTCCTCCTTCAGCAGCCTGTGCGCCTGGGGATTGCGGAAGGTGCTGCGGCGGGCTGCCAGCAGTGCCCTGCTGCTGGTCACGGCTGTGCAGCGGCCCTGCAGGTAGGCGGTGAGGCTCTGGTCGTGGGTTTGGAATTTGAGCGGCGTGATGGCGATGCTGTTGCGCCGTCCCCAGTCCGCCAGGTTTTGCTCCGTCGTGGTGCCCGTCACCACGCAGATGGGTTGGCCTGCCAGATCGGCGGCGGCACGGACACCGCTGGCCACCGGCACCAGCAATCCCTGGCTGTCGTAATAGACGATGGGCCCAAAGCTGATGGCGTTCCCCCCTGCCGCATCGCGGCTCAGGCTGATCGAGGTGTTGCGGGCCAAGAGGTCCACCTCGCCGCTCCCCAGTGCCGTGAACCGCTCGGCGGCACTGAGGTGAATAAAGCGCACCCGCTCCCCATCCCCCAGAAGGGAGGCCGCTACGGCGCGGCAGAGGTCCGCATCTAGCCCCTGTTCCCGGTTGCTGGGGCTCAGCCAACTGAAGCCTGGCATCGTGCCCTCAACGCCGCAGATCAGCTGCCCCCGGTTACGGATCAGCGCCATCGTTGAGCTGCCGCGATGATTTTCCGGAGCGGAGCAGCCTGAGCCGGCGAGGGCCATTGCCAGCAGGAGGCTGGGGGCTAGCCAGGTGGGCGTGAGCTGGCTCTTGCCTGTCAGGCTGTGCCGATGCCCAGCACCGAATCGGCCCCCCAGAGCGGTTTGAACGATCCCCACGCCACCAGCACTCCAGAACTGCAGGCCCTCGCCGAGGCGGTGAGTCGCCGCCGCAATTTTGCGATCATCTCCCACCCCGACGCGGGCAAGACCACCCTCACAGAGAAGCTGCTGCTCTACGGGGGCGCGATCCAGCAGGCCGGCGCCGTGAAAGCCAAGGGGGAGCAGCGCAAGGTGACCTCCGACTGGATGGAGCTGGAGAAGCAGCGAGGCATCTCGATCACTTCAACGGTGCTGCAGTTCGACTATGCGGGCAGCACGATCAACCTGCTGGATACCCCCGGCCACCAGGACTTCTCAGAAGACACCTATCGCACGCTGGCCGCCGCCGACAACGCGGTGATGCTGGAAGACGCGGCCAAGGGCTTGGAGCCCCAGACCCGCAAATTGTTTGAGGTGTGCCGCATGCGGCGCATCCCGATTTTCACCTTCATCAACAAGATGGATCGGCCAGGGCGCGAGCCCCTTGAGCTGCTCGATGAGATCGAGCAGGAGCTGGGTCTGGCCTGCTGGCCGGTGAACTGGCCGATCGGCAGCGGCGATCGTTTTCGCGGCGTGATCGATCGTCGCAGCCACGACGTGATCCTGTTTCAGCGCGCCGAGCGCGGCCGCCAGAGCGAGGAAAAGCTGCTCACGGTGCAGGAAGCCCGCGATACGGGGGCCGTGGAGCCGGAGCTCCTGGCTCAGGCCCTTGAGGAACTGGAGTTGCTGGAGGGGGCTGGTGCCGACCTCGACCTGGAGCTGGTGCACGCCGGTGAGCTCTCCCCTGTTTTCTTTGGTTCGGCGATGACCAACTTCGGCGTGCGGCCGTTTCTTGATGCCTTTTTGGAGCTGGCCCAGAAGCCGGTGGGCCGCGCCAGCAATGCCGGTGAGATCGATCCGATCGGCCCCGGTTTCAGCGGCTTTGTATTCAAGCTGCAGGCCAACATGGATCCGCGTCACCGCGACCGGGTGGCCTTTGTGCGGGTGTGCAGCGGCAAGTTTGAGAAGGACATGACGGTGCAGCACGCCCGCACCGGCAAGGCCATTCGCCTATCGCGCCCCCAGAAGCTGTTCGGCCAGGACAGGGAGGTGGTGGAGGACGCCTACCCCGGCGATGTGATCGGCCTCAATAACCCGGGCATGTTCGCCATTGGCGACACCCTCTATCTGGGCCAGAAGGTGGAATACGAGGGGATTCCTTGCTTCTCGCCGGAGATCTTTGCCTGGTTGCGCAACCCCAATCCATCGGCGTTCAAGAGCTTCCGCAAGGGTGTCAATGAGCTGCGCGAGGAGGGGGCGGTGCAAATCCTCTACGACACAGATGAAAGCAAGCGCGATCCGATCCTGGCGGCGGTGGGCCAGCTGCAACTGGAGGTGGTGCAATACCGGCTTGAGCACGAATACGGCGTGCAGACGCGGCTTGAACCGCTCGGTTTTGCGGTAGCTCGCTGGGTGGCCGGCGGCTGGCCAGCGCTGGAGCAGGTGGGGCGGATCTTTAATTGCAAGACGGTGCGGGATGCCTGGAACCGGCCGGTGCTGCTGTTCAAGAACAGCTGGAACCTGGGTCAGCTGGCGGAGGAGCACCCGCAACTGGAGCTGAGCGCCGTGGCGCCGGTGGTGAGCGGAGTGGAGCCGATCAATCTTTAAGCCGATCACCCTTTAATCCGTGCAGGCGCCCGAGCCCATGTCAAGCAGGGGCGATACCGGCGGTGCCCCCAAGCGCTCCATATCCTCACTCCATTCGGCAAGAGCCATGGCTTCCTTCCTGTCTCTGTGGAAGGCCTGCGGTCCGGTAGCTGTGCACCTGCTGATTTTATCGGTGGCGGTATTCACCGTGGGATTTGATCGCTGTGCGTTTTGGTGGCGCTGGTTTGCCCGTGGTCGCCGTTCCTGGCGGCAGCTGCGTACGGCGCTGGCGCAGGCACCTTCTGCGGAGCTCCGCCTTCAGTTGCTTGACGACTGTGACCACCAGATGACTTGGGGTGAGCCCTTGCTGCAGGCAGCAGTGGTGCTGGCTCCGCTGCTGGGCCTGATCGGCACGACGGCTGGCTTAATGGCTGTGCTGAAGCAACTAGGCAGCCAGCTGCTGCTGCCGCCCGGTGCTCCCTTGGCCGGCTACGGCGACGTGTTGCTTCCCACCCTGCTTGGTCTGCAGATCACTTTTGTGGCGATGGCGTTGCTGTTGCTCAACCAGGGGCTGCGCCGCTGGCAGTTGCGTCATTGCGCCAACCCCTGATGCAGCAGCCAAGCGCCGCACAACCAGGGCTCTTAACCGCCTTGGTGCCCCTGGTGGCAACCAGCATCACCGTGTTGCTGGCAGTTGCTGCCCTGCCCAGCCTGGTGCAGCAAGCCAACCTGAGAGTGCACCCCGAGCCCGCCCTTGGCGGCGGTGATGTGTTGGTTGTGGCCCGCGCCGCATCCGGCCGCTGGATTCTCAACGGTGCCCCCCAAGCGGATGAGGGCCTGCTTCGCCAACTGCAGGCTCGCCCGCCCGCGGTGGTGGCTGTGCGTTTCCAGCCCTCGGCTGGCTTGGCCAGCGCTGAGGTGGCCGCCTCTCTCGATTGGTTGCAGCACCACTCCCGCTTGCCGGTGCTGGTGGAGTGGCCGGGAGGAATGCGGTGAAGCAAGCCTGGCTGCTGCAACCCTTCTCCCATGCGCTGCTGGCAACGGCTCTATGCGCTTTTTCCCTGGGCCTGCTGCTGCTGCCCCAGGTGAGGCTGCAGCGCCCGTTGGCCCAGGGGGTAATCAGCCTGCACCTCGCTGCCGACGGTGGCCTGAGGCTCTGGAACCAGCCCATTGCCGCCGCCGAGCTGCGGCGCTTGCTTGCCGCACCGGCCCTGCGCAGCAGGGCGAATCGCTTGCGGATCGTGCCCGATCCCGACACCCCCTGGGGTGACGTCCGCCGCCTGCTCAGCCAGCTCGATTCCTTGCCACTGCACCTTGAAATCCAACTTCCTGCACCTACACCCAAAGCTGGCTGAGCCGATGGTGCGGCGCTGGGCTCCTGCCCTGCTGGCCGCCCTTATTTGCCAGTTGCTGCTGTTGATGGCCCTGCCCCAGCCCGGAAGCGATGGCCGCCGCGCTCGCCGGGCCGTGCTGGAAGAGGACACGGCCACCCTGCTGCGCTGGAGCCGCACGGCTTCAGGCTTTGGCACGACTAGCTCCCTGGCCACGATTCCGCTGCAAGGTCTGGCAGGCCTGCCGCCTCCGCCACCCTCCAGCCTGCCCGCTGGTGCTTTCGCCGGCGACTCCCAAAGCGAGCAGGGCCGCCGCCAGCCCTTTGCCGCCGCTAGCGGGCCGCCAACTAAAATCAATCCCGCAGGCCTGCCGCGCCAGCCCAGCGAGGCATTTCGCCTGGCCCGGCAAGTGGCTACGGGTGGGCGGCCCAGGGAAGCTGGCGCCGCCTTGGTTGCCCTGCAGCGGCGCCAGTGGTGGCTGCTTCCCGGCCAGGAGCGTGCCCTTCTAGCCCTATGGGATGGAGGCAAGGAGCAGGAATTACCAGCGAGCCTGGGCACCTTGCCCGAAGACATCAGCCTGCGCCTCAGCAGCCCGAGCGCCGCCGCGCCCCTGGCCCTCGCTGAGCTCCATGGCCGCTCCTTAATAGATGGATATCGGCTTTGGCTCTTCTGGCAGCAGGGCGAGAGCCTCTGGCTGTTGCGGGGGGCTTTGCTGGGGCCACCAACGCCACCTCCACCCGCCCTAACCGGGTCTTAAACCCGGGACTACCGAGCCTTTGCTTGGCAGCGCAGCTGGCTCCATAGCGTTGTGCCAGCCCACTGGCTTGCTCCACGATGGTGTTCACGCCCTCTCTTCAGCCGGGTCGCAGCGATAGCTTCCGCGATCTGCTTGAGACCAGCTACGAGAAGCGCAGTTTGGTGCACCTTGCGGCGGGCAGCCAGGTGCCCCTGCTTAAGCGCAGCGTTTGGCTGGTTGTGCGGGGCATGGTGAAACTCACCGCGATTTCGATCCATGGTGATGAGTTGCTGCTGGGGTTAGCCGGCCCTAACGAGCCCTTCGGCGATCCCCTCACCAATGTTGAGGCCTATGCGGCCAACACCTTGGTAGATAGCGACCTGCTCTGCGTCAGCTGCGAAGAAATTCAGCGCTCACCCAATCTGGCTATGGGCCTGCTTCAGGGCATGGCCTCTCGCTACCGCCAAAGTGAGGCCCTGCTTGCCCTGCTCGGCCTGCGCCGCATCGAAGATCGGGTGCGCGGGTTCCTTGAGTTGCTCGCTAACGACTACGGCCAGCCCTGTGAACAGGGTCTGCGCCTTCAGGTGAAGCTCACCCACCAGGAGCTGGCCAGCACCCTCAGCACCACCCGGGTCACCGTTACCCGGATTCTCGGCGCCCTGCGCGATGAGGGCTGGCTCCACATCGATAGCCAGCGGCGACTGGTGGTGAGCCATCTCCCCCAGCAGCGCAACCAGCATCGATGAATCAGCCGTCCATACGGCTGTTGCTCGTTTACTCCGACTGCACCGCAGCCACCTGCCTGCATCAAAAGCTTGGCGATGAGGGCTACGAAGTAACCGTTTGCACTGATGCAGAGCAGGCGACCTCCAAGCTGGGGCCAAGTTTCAACTGGGATTTGCTTGTGCTGGATGGCAGCCTGGGCGAAGCTGCCCGACAGCTGTGCCGCCAGGTACGCACGGCCCGCACGCCGATTCCGGTGCTGCTGCTATGCCCTGGAGTCTCCGAGACCGACCGGGTACGGGGCCTCGAGGACGGCGCCGATGACGTGCTGCCCAGTCCCTTTGGACTGGCGGAATGCCTGGCCCGCTGCCGGGCCCTGGTGCGCCGCCACCAACTCGGCTCGGAAAACTCGCTTTCCCTGCGCTGCGGCCGGGTTTCCATGCTTGTGGAGGAACACCGAGTGTGCCGCGATGGTGCCGAGGTGAGCCTGTCACCACGGGAATTTCGACTGCTTCACTTCTTTTTGAAGCATCCACGCCGGATCTGGAGTCGCGATGAGCTGCTGGCTCGGGTGTGGGGAGAAAGCGAGGCCGTGGAGCTCGATCCCAAGACCGTGGATGTGCACATCCGCTGGCTGCGACTCAAGTTGGAGGAGAATCCCGCCCAACCCAGCTTGATCACCACGGTTCGTGGCCAGGGTTACCGCTGTGGTTGAAGCAACGTTCTGGGGGGTTGAGCTGGCCGGCGAGAATGGCGACATGCAGCCTTCCTTGCTCGTAGTCGAAGACGACGAAACGATTCGCGAAACGATTCGCGAAGCCCTGGAGCTGGAGGGGTTCAGCGTCCAGGCCTGTGGCAATGGCCGCGACGCCCTGCAAATGCTGCAGCAGGCGCCCGATGGCCAACAATTTTCCCTGGTGGTGCTGGATTTGATGCTGCCGGGGCTGGGCGGGCTGGATGTTTGCCGGCAGCTGCGACAACACAGCAACCAAACGCCGATCCTGGTGGTGAGTGCCCGCGATACCGAAACCGACCGGGTGCTGGGGCTCGAGGTGGGTGCCGACGACTACCTGGTCAAACCCTTTGGCATGCGGGAGCTGGTGGCCAGGTGCCGGGCCCTGCTGCGGCGCTCATCTAGCCAAGCCAGCCGGGCCAAGGTGCTGGAGCACGCCAACCTCTGCATCTACCAGGACGAATGCCGGGTGACGCGGGACGGAGTGGAGGTAAACCTATCGCCGAAGGAATATCGATTACTGGAGCTGTTTATGCAAAATCCACGGCGGGTCTGGAGCCGCGATCAGCTTCTGGAGCAACTTTGGGGTATCGACTACATTGGCGATAGCAAAACCGTTGATGTGCACATCCGCTGGTTGCGGGAGAAGTTGGAGGAGAGTCCATCAGCCCCGGTGCATCTGATTACGGTGCGGGGTTTTGGTTATCGCTTTGGCTAGAGCCCTTGAGCTGCTGTTTGCGTTGAGCCTGGGGATAGGGCTAGGCCTGCTTGCCAGCCCACTTATCAGCCCCCTTAGCAGGCGTGGAGGGGCCTCCTGGCGGCGTCGAGCTGGCCTGAACCGCCCCCTGCCCCCAGCCCGGCAACTGCTGAGCTGGATGGATTCCGCCGCCATTGGCTGGATCCTGCTGGATCGCCAAGGCCTGATCGGCCATATCAACCCAAGGGCGGAGCGGATCTTGCAGCTTGATGCCGGCCGCCTATTGCTAAGCCAACCCTTCGGTGATGTCTACCCAGATCCAGGCCTGGCCAGCAGCATCCGCATCGCCCGCCGCCAGGATCGCCCCCAGCGGCTGGAATTGCACTCCGGCGGCCATGACCTAGACGCCATGGTGGTGCCGGGACGAGATGGCTGGTTGGTGGTGCAACTGCAGAGCCGCCGCTCCCTTGATGCCCAGCTCGAGCAGCAGGAGCGCTGGGTTAGTGATGTGGCCCATGAATTGAAAACCCCCCTCACCGCCCTGCTGCTGGTGGGCGATAGCCTCGCTGCCCAGGTAACTAGCCAGAATGCGCGACTGGTGGAGCGGTTGCAGCGGGAATTGCTGCGGCTGCAGGAGCTGGTGGGCGACCTACTGGAGCTCTCCCGCCTGGAAAACACCCTGCCGGGCACGGGCCCACGGGCCATGGTGGTGGATCTGCCCCAGCTGGTGGAGCAGGTATGGGCCAGCGTGCGGCCGCTGGCAGATCAACGCCAGATAGCTCTTGAGCTAGTTGCACCAGCGCAGTTGCGTTTGAGCGGCGACAATTCCCGCCTGCACCGGGCCCTGCTCAACCTTTTTGATAACGCCCTGCGCTACAGCCCCGATGGTGGGGTGGTGCGGGTCAGCCTTGATCGCCGCGGTGAGTGGTGCCAGCTGAGCGTGGCTGATCAGGGACCCGGGCTTAGCGAAGAAGACCTAGCCCATCTGTTTGAACGCTTTTACCGAGGTGATCCATCTCGGGCCCGAAGTAACCGGATCGGCAGTGGCCTGGGCTTGTCGATCGTGCAGCAGATCGCCGTTACCCACGGCGGACGGATCCAGGCGAGCAACCAGGCTGAAGGCGGCGCCGTGCTTGAGATGATCCTGCCGGGCGTAGTCGACAGCGTCAGCCCTGGCTAGGTTTATTAGGTATAGGCGAAGGGCTTGAAGCCATGCATTTTTGGGCTCCCGAGATTGATCCATCCCATCCGATGGACTGCACCCAGGCTGAGCGATATGCCCTGAAGCGTCTTAGCGATGGCACATTTCTGGCCATTGCCGGCGAGGATCAGCGACTCGTCGATGTTGATAGCACTTCTGATGCCTTTCTTTTTCATACCCACGAAGCTGCCCTGCGAGCCGCCACTGAGCTGAATCGCGGCGGCCGCGGTCCGCTAGATGTGGTGAAGATTGAGTGGGAGCAAGCCTGAGCGCCTCAGGGATCATGGCGAAGGCCACCACAAGTCCAGCTCTAGGGGATATCGTTACCAGTCTCTTGGTGTTCCTCCTGGTCGGACGACTTAGCGCAAAGCGGCCACTCTGGAAACTGGAGGTTATCGTCTCACCAGATGGAATGATCTCGAATTTTGAATATAATAGATCGGTTCGTGTTCGTATGAATCCTTGAGCCTTTTGTCCACTGCTCCACCACTTGCTCGTGAAGGTGGAAAGTATCAGTCATACTGGAGGCAGTTGAGATTGGTTTATGTCGCGGTTTGGTGCGCTGCTGCGGGCGGCCAACAACCTCAAACTGCTTGCCGCGATAGGTCGCAGTGGCGGCGATCTGAACTCGATAGCCGATCTGCTCGACAACATGATCGATAGTCCCCAGATGGTCGATTCGATAAGGCGCTTAAGGCGGTGGCTGGTGGAGCGGAAATGCTCGAGCAGCGCTATCCGCCGCTGCAGCCCGACATCGAGCGGCTGATCCAGCTTCCAGTGGGGAGCTTGGGCCGCAGCTACGCCGAGCTGATCCGCCGGCTCAACTACGACCCGGAATTTTTCCGGCCGCGCCCGATTGATAGCGAGGCCCAATGGCTCACCCAACGGGTAGCCACCACCCACGACATCCACCATGTGGTGGGTGGCTTTGGCACCTCAGCAGCAGGCGAAAGCGGCGTGCTGGCGATCACCGCCGCCCAAATCGGCTTTCCCGCCTATGTGCTGCTCACCACCGCCGGCCAACTAGCCAGCTTCCGCCTTCAGCTGCAGCGCTATGAGGAACTAGCCAAGGCGGTGGCTCACGGCATGGCGATCGGCCATCAGGCCCACTGCTTGATAGCGGCCCGGTGGGAGGTGGGCTGGGAGCGGTCCGTTGGCGATTGGCGCCTGGAGCTGGGAATAAATGATCCGGCTGATGGCGCGGCCTATGGATTGGCTGCCTAGAAATGAGGCTTATGGCCCCTCCAGCGGAACCACTGAGTCAGCTGCTTCTGTTTGATCCCCCTGACATCAGGCTCAATTGCCTTTCCGCTGCGCCAGTTTTGTAAAGGAGCCCTCTGAAGCAGCCCCGAGCGCACCCACTTAATATGTCCATGTCAACCGAAAAATTGAGTCTTAGGCCAATCGATCCTGAAGCGGACCTAGACAAGGCAGAGCCCTCTTCGATTCTGTATGGCGCTCCCGCTGGTGCGATGCAGCCAGATCAGGACTACCGGCTTCTGGAGCACTCCTATCGCAATTCACCTGAATACGCAGCGATGGTGGAGCGCTATCCCCTACTAAGGAGCTTGATATCAGCCTGCGTTTCTTCTGAACTGGTTGGTCATCCGCTAGTAATAGCTTGCGTGGAGCAACCTACTTTGACGCTGCAGTGGGATCGTAGCCACGGAGAATAATGTTTTGGCAATCCTCTCCATGGTCTATGCTGCACTACTCACTTAGTATCTAAGAGAATGTCTGAGATCGAGGAAATCAATAAGCTTGTCACTTTTGGACTTGTAGACGGCAAGCTTCGTATTCTCCAAGTCAATGCAAATGTCTGGGGGGACGTTACCGGTAGCATTCAGGGCAGTGTTCGCGGTGATATACATGGAGACGTTGAAGGAAGTGTAGAAGGATATGTCGGACGTGATGTTGGTGCAAATGTTGGCCGCCATGTTTTAGGTAATGTTAATGGCAATGTTGAGGGAAGCGTTTGGGGGGATGTCAAGGGTGATGTATGGGGTAATGTCTTTGGAAAGGTTGAGGGTAACACTGAAGAGTAGCGTCGCATTCTCTTGGGCTTTGATGTTGCCAGCGTATTTGGGCATCGGGAAATGATGCATTTAATTTTATCAGCTTGGCGGCTAATATGATTGGCTGCGGCTAATAATATAATCTATTTTGGAATTTATTCGGCTAGTGATAACAGCAATCCTCCTCCGGCGATGAGCAATAGTCCTGTCCAGCCAGTAGCTGAGGGGCGTTCGCCAAGAAAGGCGAATCCGATAAGGGCGACAAACAGCAAGCTGAGGCGGTCAATGGGCACCACTAATGACGCATCTCCCTGTTTCAATGCCCTAAAAAAGCAGAAGGAAGACAGGCCGCTGGCAATGCCGGACAGGGTTATGAATACCCAAGTCTGTTGTGATAGTTCAAATGGATTGCTCCATTTGCCGGTTGCAATGATTAGCAACGGCAAGAATATTGATATGACCACTGTGCGGATAAGGGTGGCTAGGTCGGCCTCAATGTTTTCAAGTCCTACTTTGCCGAGTACGGCAGAAGCGCTAGCAAAAATTGCTGAAAGTAAAGCCCATGTAAGCCAAAGGGGTAGGGCTGGAAACGGGCTCATTTGAATTTATTTTCCGTATCGGTCATGCTGGTTTCATTCTAGCCAAGTATCTCTGTTGAACTGTGAGCTATCAAACCTGCAATGTTATGCAGCGTGTCTCCCCCTGTCTCAGGAAGGAAGTCACCTCTTTGATTCGTGCATCAGGGGGCTCTGCGGAGCAATCGTCTCCGGTAGATGGCCGATTTTAACCCAGATCGTGCAACCGGTTTCGCTCCATGGCCTGTGCACGCTGCCGGGCGGATTGCGCAGCCAGCTGCCAGCCGGATAGGTGCTGTGTTCGTCATTGAATACGCCTGCGAGCACCAGAATCTCCTCCCCACTTGGATGGCTGTGGGTCTGAAACACCGTTCCCGGGGCCCATCGCACTAGGGCTAGGTGTTCAGAGCCAAAGGCGTGCAGCGGCAGCACATCCAACCCCCTGACCAGTCCTGGAATCCAGGCTTCTTTATTGGTGTTTTTCACCAGCTGCTGCTGATCTGCCGGGTGCATCTGGTGCAGCTTGACCAGGATGGTGCAGCCCGCTTCGCTGAATGGAGCATGGCTGGAGCCAGCGGGGTTGCGCAGGTAGGTGCCGGCTGGGTAGTCGCCTTGTTCATCTGAGAAAGTGCCCTCCAGCACCAGGATCTCTTCGCCGCCGCCATGAAGATGGCGCTCGAAGTGGCTGCCTGGGGCATAGCGCACGATCGAGGTTGCCCTGGCTACCTCGCCGCCATTGCGATCAAGTAGGCGCCGCTCCACCCCCGCCATAGGGGTTTGGTTCCAATTGAGAGCATTGGTGTCGAGCACCGCCCGCTGACTGAGGTCTGCATGGAGCTCCATAAGTTGGATTCTGGCCCCTAAAGGTTGAAACTAGTCGCTAGTGGTGCAGTCTTCTAGTCCAGTCGCGCTGCAGGTGACGTGACTGACCTGCCTGCTTACGTCCTGCCATGGCCCACCTGTAGCCAGGTGATGGTGACATCGGCAGCCCTATCTGGAATCCTTCTTGACTGAAATACAACGGTTGCTGAGGCTGGCAAATCCCTTAATTTTCGAGGCGCCCACAAGGGGATCCCACTTCTGCTCACTGATTCACCAAAATGGATCTTATTCTGTTTGTGCTGGCTTCTGGCTAGAGAGGCGTGACCTTTGCCAGCCGGTCCATGCCGACGTCTGATGACGATGCGCCCATTAACTGCCAAAGTGAATCGCACCTGACTGCCATAAGGGAAAGGAAATTGCGCAGAGAGATTGTTGCCATTGCCATGAGCCTGTTGATGCTGTTGACGGCGCCAAGCGCATATGCCAGCAGTGGCGCCGCGCAGCATTTCCTCTGTGAGGGCGACTCGCTGGATGCAATCGCCTTCAACGGGTCTGTGGATGCTGTAGATATCCCCAATAGCAACGACGACACAGTGCCTGGAGCCTTCATGGTGCTGCGCTGGCGCGAACTGAGTCTGCAATTACCACGTACCAATAATGCTGGGATTGCCAGTTACTCCGATGGGCGCTGGTGGTGGCAGGCCCTTGATCCAGATCACCCGGAATTCGCACAATTGCGCGGAAACGCTGAGCACTACAGCTGCGTTAGCGAGCATTGACTACAACTGGCTAAAGGTGCCTGCCCACCAGAGCCGGGGGCTGGTTGCCTGCTCTGGAACGCTATGGCTTGAGTTTTCATTTCGTGCGCTCCAGCCGAGTGGGGCGGGTTGGCACGGGCGCAGATCTTGTAAACCGCGGGGACCGATCAAGGGAGAGCCTTCAATACCAGGGCAGGAGCGGCTTCAGAAGCACGGTGGCATCGTTTCGGCCGTGAATCCGGCGAACTGGGTCCGGCGTTTGCGGTACCCTAATCACCTTTTGCTGGCTGTTCCCTGGCCAGTTTTTTTTCGGCTTGGTTGCCTCCGGCTACCTGCTCCTCAGCCTGCTTGTCGCGGGTCTTTATGTACTCGATCCCCAGGGAATCGCACGGGTGGATGGAACCGCTACCAGCTTTGGGGATCTTTTTCTTCAGCCTCCATACCTTGGGCTCGATCGGCTAGGGGGCATTGTTTCCGACAAGCCTTTACAGCAATCTGCTCATCACCGCCGAGTCCTTGCTGGGGTTGTTCGTGACCGCGTTGGTTACGGGTCTGGTCTTCAGCCGTTTTTCCCTTCCACGGCTCGGATCCTGTTCTCTGAGGAGGCCACGGCGGTCCACACCTACAATATCTTGCCCACGTTGATGTTCCGGTTGGCCAATGAACGCCGCAAGGCCATTGATGAGCGTTCCGCCGAAGGCCAGCGGATACGTCGCCTTTTGCGCGACCACTCCGCTGCGCCAATCGTTGTGGTTGTATCCCCACCAAGGGATTGCAGGCGGTTATGCCGGCACCTATTTTCGGGTGCCGGTTTTCACAGCGCACGAGATCACGGCTGGTGTCTGCTCACTCCTCATCTGCGCTGCCCAGGGGAATCAGCTTGATCTGCTTACGGCCAAGCTTGATCTCGAACTCATCGCCGGGCAGTAGGTCGAGCACGGCTGTATAGGCCTTGCCCACCAGCAGATTGCCGTTGCCCTGAACAGTTGCCACATAGCTAAGGCTGCGCCCACCCTTGCCCCTTCCGGCGGTATCGGTGCCGAGGCTTACACCCTTAGCGCCCAGCAGGGCCTCATAGAAAGCGGTGAAGTTGAGGCGCTCGCCGCCGTCTTTTTTGGTGCTCACATAGCCGCACTCACGCACGAGCTCTGACTTGGAGACATCGCCCAGTTCCTTGACCTTGGCGAGCAGGTCGGATCCGGTAATCATCTGATATTGGCGTGGTCCCCTGAATATACCAAGCCCACATGCTGTGTCAATCCACTACATCGGCAGGCAAGGCTTTGCCTCCACGGGCTCCAGTGTCAACCATCAATGCGGCTTCGCGATATTGCAAAATGCCACTGTCAGAGCTCGGTTTCACAGGCGTCTACGTCCCCGCTTCCATCGAGATAGCTGTGTCCCTGGATTAGCAACTCTTGAGCTCGGAAATAAGAGGCACACGCCACACCCCGGTGCGCCATAGACTCGCTTCCGCATCCCGGTATTCCGCATCCCGAGGCGGAGAACGTTGGCACTGACGATGGCCTGGACGCAGATGGCTAAGCGGCCGGTTCAACTGCTGCCCAAGGTGGGAGGTTGCCCGCTTGAGTTGCTGCAGCTTTGGCGCCTAATGTGTGCCGAGCAAAGGGAGCAACACCAGCGGCGTCATTAGGAAAAGTGTGGCTGGTTGTCTGTTGGGTTGGTTTTCATCAGGTAGCTAGTGCCTGAACAGCCGTTGATGCCTTAGCTGCCTATTTCCAGCTCGAGAGCTTCGGAAGCTGAGTTTGGCTTGCTGATCCTGCGCTATCTCGGTGAAAAGAATGCTTATAACATTTGCTTGAGCCCCTATGGCAAAAAACCAATCGATACAAGCATCGCCATGTTATGCCGCATCGCCTATCAAGGCTTTCACTATCGGCGCAAGAGCCAAGGCCAACTTGCGATGGCCATGGGCATCCAGGTGAATGCCATCCTCTGCCACAGTCACCACCTGATTGCAGTCGATAAAGCTGCAGTCGAATTGGGTGCATGATTGCTCGTATTGAGCAGGCAGCTCAGCGGAGCGAGCCATTGCATCTTTGAAATGATGGGCCATGAGTTCGGACATATTTCCAAACCTTGGTGGCGCAATCACTAATATTTTTGGTGAGCCCTTATCGATACTGGTGGCGCTATTAATAGCTATCTGCAAGAGTGCGCTGATGCCCCTCGCTGATTCATGAGCCGATGCATTTAGATGGTGCTTTAAATCATTGGTGCCAAGCATTATTATTAACAGATCAAGCGGCGCGTGGCTTTCGAGAACCGCCAGAATTGTGTTGCGAGCATTTCGACCGTCTCGAAATGGTTCATCGAAAACTGTAGACCTCCCATTGAGACCCTCTTCAATAACGTAATACGACTCTCCTAGGGATTCTTGCAGAACTCCGGGCCAGCGTTCCCTGCGAAGAAGGCGACCTGCAGTGAGCGGTATGTATCCCCAAGTATTCGAGTCACCAAAGCACAGTACTGATTTTTCTCTTGTCACAATCATTCCAGGTCGTGGCCTGACGATTGCTTAGCCGCATCCGCATCAACTGGCAGCGACAGCTTCACAAATGACAAAGTTGCAGGCTTCCGGCTGGCTCAGGCCCCATCCACGGCGATCATCGCCGCCTGGTTCAATTTCTGGGTTCCACGTCACGTGGATGCTGAGCAGAGCAAACGCCCATTGGTCCGCCGATATCGCCATGGGACGTCAGGCTGTCACCGAAGACGTAGAGCTGTTGAAACAGGCCCTTAATCTTTGGGCTAGAAGGGGTCGCCATGGAGGTTTTATGTTGCCTCCTAGGGACTGCACTGTTAATCCCCCATCGCATAGCCGTTCCTTCATTCGCAGTGGTTGCTGAAATGAATTTGCATTGAGCCTTTCGCTGCTCAGGCAGGCCATCGCTTCAATTCGTTCTTACTGGACCGGTGGCAGGTGAGCAGCCAGGAAGATGGCGCAGCCTTGCCAGCTCGAGGCCCAAAGTGATCGGAACTCAATCGGGAAGGAGAAGATAGGGTCCGTTGACGTTCAAGTAGAAGCATCGTGGGTCATTTAGAGCCCTTTGGCCTTCGCCCACGCCCCAGATGGGCGCGCTTCCTTTTGCCCCTGCTGGTCGCCCTGCTGGCGACGCAGTTGCTGGTAGCGGCCCCCCTGACCCGAGCTGCTGACGCTCCCAGCCCGGCCTTCATCAAACTGGATGGCCGCCGGGTGCTTGAAATCCGTGTCGCCGCCGGCGCCCAGACGCCAGCGCAGTTGGCGAGGGTGGCTAGCCAGCGGCTGGCCGAGCTGGCCGCCAACGATTCGATCCAGCCTGATCAGATCGTCCTGCAAGAGGACCCGCCGTACACCACCATCGGCGTGATGCGGGGAGAAATATTTGAGCCCCGCCTTTCAGTGGATGACCGCAACGCGGCCCGCTTTCAGCTCAGCCGCCAGCAGCTGGCCCAGCGCTACCTGGAGCAGATCCGCGCGGCGATCGTGCGCCACCGCCAAACCCACCGGCGTTTGGACTGGTTGCGGGGGGGCGCGCTGGCCCTGCTCGCCCTGGGTTTCTACATCCTGTGGCTGCGAGGCCAGATCGCCCTCAACCGGCGCCTGGAGCGCTGGATCAACGACCCCGCCAACCACCGGATCCGGGGGCTGCAGGTGGGGGGTAACCAGTGGCTCACCGCCGATCAGGAGCGCAGCCTCCTCGATCCCCTGCGCCGAATCGTGCACGGGGCCCTGCTGCTGCTGGTCAGCTACCTCTCCATTCCCCTTTTCCTGGGGCTGTTTCCCCCCACCCAGGCCCTCTCCGAAACCCTGCGGCGCCAGATCACTGGCCTCGTGGTGAGCGGTGCCCTGGCCGTTTCGAGGGCCATCCCCGACCTGATCTCCGTGGCGGTGATCCTGGGTCTGGCCGTGCTGCTGATGCGGGCGAGCAACGCCTGGTTCCGGTCGGTGGAGAAAGGGAACCTTCGCCTGAGCTGGTTTTACCCGGAATGGTCCCGGCCCACAGCCCGGCTGGTGGGCATCGGCATCCTTTTATTCGGTGTGGTGGCCGCCTACCCCTACATCCCAGGGGCCAACAGCAAGGCCTTCCAGGGGGCAGGCCTGTTCGTGGGCGTGCTGGCGGCCCTGGGCTCCAGTGCGGTGGCCGCCAACCTGATCGGGGGGTTGATGCTCACCTACACCCGGGCCTACCAGGAGGGCGACCGGGTCAGCATCAACGGCACCGTCGGCATCGTTCACGACTCCGCCCTGCTTGTGACCCGCCTGCGCACCCCCCGCAACGAGGTGGTGAGCATCCCCAACGCCACCGTGCTGGGGGCCTCGATCATCAATTACAGCCTGGCCCGTCGCGAGATCGCCCAGCCCGTGGTGATCGCCACCACCGTCACCATCGGGTACGACGTGCCCTGGCGCCAGGTTCACCGGCTGATGCTGGATGCGGCTGGCGCCACCGCAGGCATCAGCCAGGAGCTCCCTCCGTTCGTGCTCCAGACCTCACTTAACGACTTCCACATCAGCTACGAGCTCAGCGCCTATGTGGTGGATGTGGACACCTACCGCAGCACCCTCTCAGATCTGCTGGGGGCCATCCAGGACCAATTCGCCGGCGCTGGCGTTGAGATCCTCTCCCCCGGCTACCACGCCATGCGCAACGGCAACGGGAGCACGGTGCCTCCCTGGCCTTCCAAGTCCTTTGGCACCCCGACCCCTACTCCGCCCGCCGCCGGCTGAAGGCTGTCCGCTGGGCTGGTTCAGCTTTCGGCTGAGCAGGCAAATGCCCGGGACCAACGCTCCGGGCTTTGTTGTCTCTCCTGTCGATCAAATTGATAGCGCTGCCACCCCTGCCAGCACTGCACCGATGGCCGCCGCTGCACCGATCACCTGCAGCACGCTCCAGCGCAGCCGCAGCTGCGCAAATAAAGCCAACGCCACCACCACTGCCGCCCAAGGGTTGAAAATGCCGCCGGACCAGAGCACCGGCCCGGCGAAAAAAAGCGCCAGGCTGGCGATCACGCCCACCACGACGGCGGTGATGGCGCTCAGCGGCGCCCCGAAGCGCAGGTCGCCGCGCGTGGCTTCCACCAGCGGTGCCCCGGCCAGGATGAAACCGAAGGAGGGCAGGAAGGTGAACCACACCGTCACCAGCACCGCCGCCAGGGCCAGGGGCCAGGGGCTTAAGCCAGCTGCGATCGATTGATTCCAGCCGCCCATGAAGCCCACGAAGGCCACCACCATGATCAGTGGCCCCGGGGTGGTTTCGCCTAGGGCCAGGCCATCGAGCATCTGGCTGGCCGAGAGCCAGTTGAACTGCTCCACCGCCCCTTGTGCCACGTAGGGCAGCACGGCATAGGCACCACCAAAGCTGAGCAGGGCCACCCGCGTGAAAAAGCGGGCCATCAGCGCCAGGGTGCCGTTCCAGCCGCCAAAGCTCGCCAGAGCGGCCAGGGGCACAAGCATTACCAGGGCCCATACCAGCAGCGTCACCGCCAACCGCCGCTTTGAAAAGCGCGCATGGTCGGGCGAGGCGGAGTCATCGTCGTGAAGAGCGCCAGGCCGATCCTGCTTGGAGTCGCTCGATCCAGCCCCGTGGGGCTTGCTCGCCACCAGCAGGTTGGGCCGCCAACGGGCGGCGCCAAGGCCGATCAGGCCAGCGCTGATCACCACCACGGGATAGGGCAGATCCAGCAGTGCCAGCGCCAGGAAACCGGCAACCGCCAGGGCCACCAGCAGGGGCGTGTGCAAGGTGCGGCGGCCGATGCGCCAGGCGGCCATCAGCACAATTGCCAGCACCGCCGGTTTGACCACGGCGAACACCGAGGCCAGCAGGGGCAGCTGCCCCCAGAGGGCATAGATGCTGGCCAGGGCCGTGAGCACGAACACCGAGGGGATCACGAACAGCCCCCCGGCGATCAGGCCACCGGGAACACCATGCATCAACCAGCCCAGGTAGGTGGCCAGCTGCATGGCCTCCGGCCCCGGCAGCAGCATGCAGTAGTTGAGGGCGTGCAGGTAGCGCCGTTCCGAGAGCCAGCGGCGCCGGTCCACCAGCTCGCGATGCAGCAGGGCGATCTGCCCGGCCGGCCCGCCGAAGCTCACCCAGCCCAGCTGGAACCAGAAGCGCGAGGCCTCAGCGAGGCTGACAGGGCTGACGGATCCAGTGGTCACGGGCTTGGGCAATGGGGGCACGATCAATATCAACGCACAGTTCAACGCAAAGGAGTCTGGGCAGCGGCGGCGGGCCTAACCCCATGGCGACTGCGGATCTTGAGCAGCACCGCCTCATCGAGATAGGGCCGCTGGTGTAATGCGGGCGGCATACTCCAGCACAAAGCGGACCTACTCCAACTGCACACCGGGGAAGCACTCAACGAATTCGGTCATGGAGACCCCGTCTTCCAGGTTTTCAAACAGGGCAGCCACCGGGACCCTGGTGCCGCGAACCTGGTTCCGCGGAACATCCAAGCTCGCTTTGCATGCCCAGGCCATCTGTCGAGGGCTGTTGCTTTTCAGCGTTGGCAGCCTATGAGCGCAAATTGGCTCGTGTCTATTTTTAGCCAGCTACCTGGGACACCCTCGTCCCTAACTCCACTTCCAGCACTCCGCGCACCATGTTCATGCCGCAGTGGAAGGGATAGACGCCGGCTTTTGTGGGGGGCAACTCCAGGCTGGTGGTGGCATCAAGGGGCAGATCGAGGCTTTTGTGGAAGTCGGGGAAGATCACCTGGGCCAAGCAGCTGCTCGGATCGACTCGATGAAAGGCAAGCCGCATCGGCTGGCCGGCCTTCACCTTGATTCGTGAGGGTGCATAGCCGCCATCCACCACGATGGTGATCTCCTGCAAGCCTGCCTCGCTCTGGCGGGCCGCCACGCCACCGCCATGGCGACCCAGGAACCACCAGAGCTGCCAGGCGATGAGAAGCAAGCCAACCATGGCCACCAGCCCTTTGAGGGCCACGGGTTGATCGATGGTGCGCCAGAGGGGCGCTGCGGCAGCAAGGATCAGCATCAGGTGGTTGGAAGAGGTAGGCGCGCGGGGCGGAAGTTCCGCAGCCTCAGGGCATTGCTCACCACCGACACCGAGCTGAAGGCCATGGCGGCGCCAGCGATCATCGGGTTCAGCAACCAGCCGGTGAGCGGAAACAGCAGGCCAGCGGCGATCGGGATGCCGGCCACGTTGTAAGCGAAGGCGAAGAACAGGTTCTGGCGGATGTTGGCCATCGCGGCGCGGCTGAGCTCGATCGCTGCCGGCACGCCGGCCAGGTTGCCGGAGATCAGGGTGATGTCGCTGGCGGCGATCGCCACATCGGTGCCGGTGCCCATGGCGATGCCCACATCGGCCTGGGCCAGGGCTGGGGCGTCGTTGATGCCGTCGCCCACCATCGCCACCGGGCCCTCACCCCGCTCCTGCAGCTTGCGAATCACCGAGGACTTGTCGGCGGGGCGCACTTCGGCGATCACCCGCTCGATCCCCACTTGGGCGGCCACCACTTCGGCCGTGCGCTTGGCGTCGCCGCTGAGCATCACCACCTGCAGACCCAGACGCCGCAGGGCGGCCACGGCGGCTGCTGAACTGGATTTGAGGGGATCGGCCACGCCGAAGCAGGCCTCGATCCGCCCGTCCACAACCACGGCCGCGACACTCCAGGCAGCGGCCTCAAGACGCTCCACTAGGGGCTGGAGGGCGACGGTGTCGATGCCGAGTTCCTCGAACCAGCGGGGGGTGCCGACCCGCACCTGCTGGCCGGCGACCACCCCCTGCACGCCGCGCCCGGCCACGGCCTCGAAGCCCTCGAGCGCAGGCAGTGCACCGTAATTTAACTGGCTGCGGGCATAGGTCGTGATCGCTTCGGCCAGGGGATGCTCCGAGCGGGATTCCAGCGCTGCCGTGAGGGCCAGCAGGGTGTCGGCCGGCAGCACGCCGCCGGGTAGCCGTTCAAAATCGGTCACCTCCGGCTGGCCGCGGGTGAGGGTGCCGGTCTTGTCGAGCACGATGGTGCGCAGCTTGCCGGCCGTTTCCAGGGCTTCGGCGCTGCGGAAGATCAGGCCGTTCTCTGCCCCCTTGCCGGAGGCCACCATGATCGAAGTGGGGGTGGCCAGGCCCAGGGCACAAGGGCAGGCGATCACCAGCACACTCACCAGAAACAGCATCGCCAGCACGGGATTGCCGCTGATCAGGAACCAGACCACAAAGGCGGCAATAGCCAGGGCGATCACCACCGGCACGAACCAGCCCACCACCTGATCAGCCAGGCGCTGCAGCTGGGTGCGGGAGCTCTGGGCCTGGCGCACCAGCTCCACGATCTGGGCCAGCACCGTGTTGGCCCCCACCCGGCTGACTCGGAAGGTGAAACTGCCGCTGCGGTTCATCGAGGCGCCGATCACGGCATCGCCGGCAGCTTTGGCCACGGGGGTGGGTTCACCGGTGAGCATCGACTCCTCCACCCAGGAACTGCCTTCGCTCACCTCCCCATCCACCGGGATCTTTTCGCCGGGACGTACCTGCACCAGGTCACCGACCACCACCATCGACACCGGAACTTCAACCGGTTGTCCATCCCGCAGCACCCGGGCGCTGGGGGGCTGCAGCTGCAGCAGCCGCCGGATCGCTTCTGAGGTTTGGCCGCGAGCCCTGGCCTCCAGCAGCCGGCCCAGCAGCACCAGGGTCAGGATCACCGCCACGGTTTCGTAGTAGACGTCGGCGGGCAGGCCTTCCGCGATCAGCACCTGGGGGAACAGGGTGGTGAACAGCGAGGTGAGGTAGGCGATGCCGGTGCCGGCCGCCACCAGGGTGTTCATGTCGGCGAAGTGCTGCCGGAAGGCCGAGACGGCGCCGGTGAAGAAGTCACGCCCGCACCAGAACAACACCGGTGTGGTGAGGATCAGCTGGGTCCAGGGGCTTGTGAACCAGAAAGGCAGTAACGGAAGGCTGTGAAGCCCCAACATGTGGGGCAGGCTCGAGCCCATCACCAGGACGGTGAGGACGGCAGCAACGCTGACCTTGCGGCGCAGCAGGGTGCGCTCCCGGGCCAGCTCCCGCTCCATACCGTCTGCCGAAACGGCTGGTCCCTCGGCAGGGCAGCAGGGTGGGCCGAGGGAGGGGGCGCTCATTGTGTGCGTGACATCAGAGGCCTGGCGTTGGCGCGGAGCTATCTCTTCAAGCTAGTGATGTCCAGTTCGATGCAGAGCCATATCCCGTGATTTTCCTATTCTGGTTCTTGATATTTCTCCTTTGAGCTCAGTTATGTAGCAAGTGGATTACACTTGTCTCCGAGTAAAATAATCTCCGGATAATAGGGCTGCAGGTTGATTACCTCGAAGTTGTCCGTGTGGATTTCCAGCACTCAGGCCCTAGCCCTGCGGCTTGAAATCAGCAGGGCCATGCCGGAACCAATGACCACCAGCGTGAACAGCCCCAGCAGCCCTGAGTAATAGGGCTGCAGATTCAGCGGGCCAAAGCGACCGGAGTGAATCTTGAGCAGCCAGAAGGCGTCGATTCCCTGCTCGAGCAGCAGGCTGTAGAGCGAGCCGGTTGCGGCGGTGAGCAGTAGTGGTGCCGCCGCGATCGGCACTACCCAGCGGTGCAGCTGACGCCAGCGAGTTTTAGGCAAAAAAGGCATGGCGGTTTAGTGGTGACGCAGTTGCTGGTGCAGGGTTGCCTCATTGCTGCAGGGCATCCACTTACCGCTGTTCTGGTGAGTGCCTGTGCAGCCGAGCTCCTTGGCCCTTTGCTCGGCCTGCTGCTGGGTGTCATGAAGGCCCTTGGGGTGGGCGTGGCTGGTCAGCGGTGTTGCCGCCAGCGCCAGGGCGATCAGTGCCATGCGGCTATTCATGGAGAAGAGATCCATCAGAGGTGAATTGATCAGATCGAAAGAGTCAGATTAAAAGAGTTAGATTAAAAGAGTTAGAAGCGAAAGAGTGCGTCGTATTGGCTGTACTCCGGCTTGATCAATCCCTCCAGGCGCAGCATGCGGCGCAGCTCGATGATTTCAGCGCGCTGGGCCACTATGATCTCTCGCGCTAGCCGGCGAACGGTGGTATCGCTGCTCTTGTTGAGGGCGTCGTGGGCCATCTGCAGGGCACCGCCGTGGTGGGCGATCATCCCCTCGAGAAACCACACCAACCGGTTGGCTTTGGTGGGGGTGGAGCCCATCATCTGCATCGCCTGGATCTGGGCAGCGCCCATGCGCTCCAGGCTGCTCATGGAGTTGGGATCACCGCCCGGCCTGAGGGCCACTGGATAGACCGGCGCCTCTGGATACCAGGCCTTGCGCCA
Source organism: Cyanobium sp. BA5m-10 (assembly GCF_024346255.1). Classification (NCBI taxonomy): domain Bacteria; kingdom Bacillati; phylum Cyanobacteriota; class Cyanophyceae; order Synechococcales; family Prochlorococcaceae; genus Cyanobium; species Cyanobium sp. BA5m-10. The sequence goes on from NZ_JAGQCP010000021.1 coordinate 43,908, forward strand.
CTGGGCCATCGCCTTGATCTCGCGGGCCTGCTCGCGCCAGATGCTGTTGGCTAGGGCGCCCACCCCGGGGTGGGCGATGTTGAACACAAACTCACTCATCCGCAGCGCACCGGTGTGGTGCTGCACCATCGCGTCGAGCCAGCGCAGGTCGTAGGTGGCACCGGCTGGGCCGACGTCATGGCTATGGCTGGCGTGTGCCTGGCTGGGGGAAGCGGCAGCAGGGGCCGCCTGATGCTGGTGATGGTGCTTGTGGGGATCGCCCTGGGCCAGGGCCGGGGCGGTCCAGATCCCAGCAAGTAATAGCGATGCAGCGAGGGAACGCATGGGTAGGAAGTTGGCTGTGTTCCTACGATGGGGTCTCCTCTTGGTGGAGAGTCAAGTGGCCGCACTACAACCGCCAGAGCTGCCGGCCCAGGAGCCCCAAAAGATCGGAGCGGTAGCTGCCCACTCGGGCGTTTCCGTAAAAACGATCCGCTTCTATTGCGATCAGGGACTGCTGCGACCATCAGGCCGCAGTGAGGGGCACTACCGGCTTTTTGATGCGTCGGTGTATGGAGAACTGGCCCTGATCCGCACCCTGCGGGGGCTCGAGCTCCCTCTGCCCACAATCAAAGCCGTACTGGAGGCCCGCCGATCGGGGATGTGCACCTGCGACAACCTGCAGGCCACGATCCGCGGCAAGGCCGGCGAGATCGAGCAGCGGATTGTCGATTTGAAATCCCTCCATGCCGAGCTAAACGGACTGCTCAGCACTTGGCAGAGCTGCGGCGGCAGGCCAGCTCAAGTAAGTGCAGGCATCTGAAGGAGAAACGTGCTGCCGGCGCCAGGGGTGATCTGCTGCTGGGCGGCAACACAGCTAAACCGCGCGACACCCTGGTGGGACCACAGCGATCTGGCCAGAACTGAAGGAGCCAAGCCCAACCACCCAGGCAACAAAAAAGCCCCCTTATTCAAGGGAGCTTTTGGGATTCCGTTATTGCCCAGCCGTAGCTGGGCTGTTGACTATCAACCGATTGCAGGTGCGGTCAGTGCCACGGGTGTGGCAGTAGCAGCAGCAAGGTCAAGGGGGAAGTTGTGAGCGTTGCGCTCGTGCATTACTTCCATACCCAGACCAGCGCGGTTCAGAACGTCTGCCCAGGTGTTCACCACACGGCCTTGGCCGTCGAGGATCGACTGGTTGAAGTTGAAACCGT
>NZ_JAGQCP010000022.1:0-45076 GCF_024346255.1 Cyanobium sp. BA5m-10
TTGGCGTGAGCACGATGGCCTTCAACCTCAACGGTTTCAACTTCAACCAGTCGATCCTCGACGGCCAAGGCCGTGTGGTGAACACCTGGGCAGACGTTCTGAACCGCGCTGGTCTGGGTATGGAAGTGATGCACGAGCGCAACGCTCACAACTTCCCGCTTGACCTTGCAGCAGCTACTGCCACACCCGTGGCACTAACCGCACCTGCAATAGGTTGATAGTCAACAGCCCAGCTACGGCTGGGTAATACGGAATCCCAAAAGCTCCCTTGAATAAGGGGGCTTTTTTGTTGGCTGGGTGCACTACCTCGATCTATCACCCGCCACGATGGGACAAGCTCTTACTCTCGCCGTGCTTTTCAATCCCTTCTGCCTGTTCACTACAGCCCAGGTATTGGCTCTTAAAGGCACCGTGCTGTTGCTGCTCACCCTGCTGATAAAGGCCAGAATTCAAATCGTGGCTGGTTCGGCGCTCGAGATCTTCCTGCTGCTGCTCCAGACCCTGGTGTTTCTGGCCATCGGCGGTGGGCTACTCCTGGCGGGCGGTGGCGCTGCGTTTGTCGCCATACAGCGACGTCGGTCCGCACAAGCCTGATCGCCAGCCATGGCGGTTTAAGTCGCCCCGGCGCTGGAGCCTGTGATGAACCAGGTGCTCGCCGCTGAGGATGGCGTGGCCTGCACAGCCACCGCGGCCCTGGCCCAACTGAACGCGCCGGTAGGGTGACGCCACCGCGGTTGTGTTAATGGGCTGGAGCCAACTCACGGCAATCAACACCGCCAAGGCGCTCACGATTGTGCTGCTGCTGGTGCTGGCGGCAGTGATCGGGGTGCAGGACATGCGCCAGGTGCTCTACCTCAGCCTGCACATCAGCTACTGCCTCTGGTGGTTGCTGGAGCAGTGGCTTTTCCCCGAGCGGGCCCGCCAACTGTTCAACGAGCGCGTAGGGGTGGTGAGCTTTGGCTTCGCCCTGCTGTTCATCGGCGTGCTCTACAGCCTGCCGGGGCTGCTGGCCTTTCTCAATCCCGTGCCTATATCCCAGGTCGCCGTGGCCCTGGCACTGGTTCTATTCAGCTTCGGCAGCCTGATCAACGCCAGCGCCGATGCGCAGAAAACCACCGCCAAGGCGATGGGGGCTGGCCTGGTGAGCGATGGCATCTGGCGGCGCGTGCGCCATGTGAACTACCTGGGCGATCTGCTGCGCTACCTGAGCTTCGCGGTGGTGGCCGGCAACATCTGGGCCTACCTGGTGCCGGCTCTGGTGCTGCTGATCTACCTGCAGCGCATCGGCGAGAAGGAGAAGCAGATGGCAGCGAAATACCCGGAATTCAGCGCCTGGCAGCAGTGCAGCGCCAGGCTGCTGCCAGGCATCTGGTGAGCTCAGGAACCAGCAGACCCTGGCTCTCAGCCGACCTGCCCTGCGTGCCCGTAATGCCCTTGTGCTGTGGGCGCAGCAGAGCTTCAGGATTCGTTCAACAGGCTCAGCGCTTCCATCACCTGAATGCGGATGCCGCCCAGCCGGGTCCAGACCCGTACCGCATCCTTTCTGCTCTGATAGGGGCGCCAGTCGTCCTCAGCGATGCGGCGCTGGAAATGGGCTGCCACACGCAGGGCAACGGCGACATCGCTTCGCCTTGCCAATCGCAGCGTTGTCCCCCCGATCACCACATCAGCAGGCATGGCGTTGGAGAGTAATCAGGAACTGGCCTGGCTCATTCTCTGCCATTCCCAGCCCCTCTCGGGCCAGGATCGGGAAACAGCCTCTGGTCCGTTCACCAGAATCTGCATCGCCACCGCAGTGATCAATAGACCCATCCGGCGCTGCAGCACCCTTTCGTAGGTCTGACCAAGTCAGCCCCGCAGCCGCGGTTTGAGCTGCATAAATGGACAGAGCCCCATGGCGATGGGGCAGATCACCAGCAGTCGGCGGGTTCAGGAGGCGGGAGCTTGTGCAAACGCCGGTGAAATTGTGCCGATAAACCGCCAAGGCACTTCCAGGCAGTTGATCACCGCTACACGACTGACACGCCGCAGTAGGGAAGCGCGTACGGCGTCGACTTGGCCCACGACGTTGAGCCACCCACCGCCAAGGTGGACAGGCTTATGGCGATGGAGGGGTGATGCCCAGAGCTTGGGCGCCAAAGTGCCGCGTCATGTCGGTCTGCAGATGCCAAGCCGTCAGCAACGTTTTGGCGATGCGCCTGAGCTCGTCCACGTCGTTGCAGGCATCGATGGCTCTTGCCTGGGTCTCAACAACGAACTGGCGACTGAGGTCACAATCCAGCATGGCCTTGATGCAATGTTTCGAAATGTTAAGCAGTGGTAACGCCAGGCGCGGCCGGTTTCCCGCATGATTCCAATTCCTGTGTCGCAGGCTTCAACCACGCGACCGGGCTACCAGAGGGCTGCAGCCGCCTGGGCTGGCGCGTCTATTGGCAACGTGGACGCCGGCAGATCAGAAAACAGATCCTGCGACTTGAGGATGGCAGACAAATTGAGTTGATTCTCCAAAAGGCAGGCATGCCCACTATTCGGAAGCTGAACGATTGTGGTGTCTGGAAGAAAGCGTGCCAATCGCTTCGCTTCGCGTTGAGAAGGCAGGAGTCGATCCGCTTCTGAGGCCAGGATTAAAACAGGCTGACGCACGCGATCCAGGGGCAGATCCTCCAGGCGGAACTGTTTAAGCAATGCCAATCTCCAGGCAGCGCTTTGAGGCCTCACAGCCTGCATGGCGGCCAGCAGCTGATGCCGCCTGTGCCTGCTGACCCGATGGGATGCAATCAGCAGATTGCACAGACTGAAGGTGGAGAGCTGGTAGATCGGCGTGGGCAGCAGCTGAGTCAAAGAGCTGCAGGCACCGATCCAGGGATGACGCTGAGCTGAGGAGGCGGGATTGATCAGAATCAGTTGGTCACACAGCTTCGGAAAGCGTGTGATCAATCTCAACGCCAAACAACCACCAAACGATTCACCACAAATTGTGGTCTTTCGCCCAGGATGCCGTTGCTGCTCCATCTGGATCAGTGCGGCGACATGCTCGGTCAATTCTTCCCATCCTCTGAGGTCGTCTGGAGGAATAGACAAGCAACGAATGTCAAAGCCAGTGCTGAGTCCAGCAACCTGTGGTTGCAGCAACGCACCACTGCCATCCATGCCCGGCAAAAAGACAAACAGCGGTCGTGATGCCGTTACGGGTGTACAAGCAAGGAGCCGCAAAGACTTCGGGGTGGCGATCATGATCAAGGAGTACTAATAAGCATCAGCGGGCCAACAATTCAGCGATCTGGCTCCAACAGGCTTGGGTGAGCTCTCGCGCTGTAGTAGCTCCGCCGCTACCTCGATACCGAGATTTCCAACTCTCGTCGATCAGCAGAGGATGGCCAAAGAGAACATCAACATGCCGATAGAGGATTGCAGAATGCCAGCCATCGCGTTGAAACAGTGCTTCTGATGGATCAAAGCGCCGAAACAAGGCAAGCGGGGCAAGCTTTCCCCGTTTTTCCTCCCTTGAAGCAATGGCAATCGGCAGGATCGCTAGGCCATCTACCGGCACCTTCAGGGCTAAATGGGCAAAACCCCTGTAGAACGGGCTGAGCTGCTGAGGGGCGTTGGTCTTCACCATCGGATCCGCACCCTCAGGAAACACGCCCACCACCTGATTGGCTTGCAGAAACCTGGCCGACTGCCGGAAGAACGATGCCTGCCTTCTCTGATCTGCCTCGAGCGGAAAGGCGCCCATCAAGGCAATTGCCTGCTGCAGTAGCGGCACTTGACTCATGTAATAGTGACAGGCGAATCGCACAGGGCGGCCGATCGCCGTCATCAGCAGTGGAGCATCAAGCAGGCTGCGATGGTTGCTGACAATTAGAAGTTTGTTTTTGGTAGGTATTCTCTCAAGATTGTGCAACGAAACTGATATTCCAGCGGCATCCAGCAGGCTGCGAGACAGTTGCAAAGGGATGGGATGTTTCATGCTTGCTGCTTGCCACTCACGAAAATGTTGTCCAAGTATTTATACTGCCTCTCCCTTTTCAAGAGGATTTCATATATCTATGCTGCAAATACTCTGTAGCTAAAAGGGGCCGTTGCAAGCTTAAATTCTGGCGGTTAGGCGCACAATTGAGCCTTTTGGCTTTCAGCGCTGATGGACGGGCGATCCTGTCGGAAAAACTGGAAACGCCCCTCCTATCGACTTGTCGTCAGGCGGCCAGGGCCAGGGAGGATCGGTTCCTTGGTTCGAGCGGGTCGGTCCACTCGTTCAGCGCCTGGAGCGGCAGATGTGGCTGCGGTGCTACCCGGCAGCCCACCTGGATCTCCCCTTGATCGAGCAGGCGGCCCAGCCGCTGCATAGCTGCCTGCTCAGTCCTGGCAAAGTGATCTTGCTGGCTCAGCAGCCAGTCGATCTCAGCCTGGGTGATTACCCCGGAGCTCAGGCTCTCGAGGAACAGTTCGCCAGTGGTCATCGTTTTGTAACGAACTAGTTACATGCTGGTGGGCGGGCGGAGCATCCGTGAGGCCTGGGGCTCCGAGCCGCCGCCCGGAAGTTCCGCCATGACAAGGCTGGGCTGGATGTCCGTGGCGCTTCACGTTCCTTAATGAAGCTTGCCATGATTTTTGAAAACGACCTCCCACCCCGTGTCCACGTACACCCTGCTCGAACTGTTCGGCGGCTTCATGGCCGCCTGTGTCGCCCTTTGGTTCATCTCGATGAACAGGTTCGTCGCAATTGACTTTCCCGCCTCTAGGTCTGCGCCTCTAGCTGGGCTCGCAGCAGTGGCGCCTGCCGTCCGCGCCTACCTGCAGCGCCCAGGTTTGCTGGCTTCCGTCGGTCTGCTGCTGCTGCGCCTGAGCATCGGCGGGCTGATGATTCACCACGGCCAGGAGAAGCTCGCCGATCCTCAGCAGTTCGCCAACACCTATGTGGCCTCGCTGCACCTGCCCTTCCCGCTGTTCTTCGCGTACGCCGCCGGCTTCTCGGAGCTGATTGGCAGCTGGCTGGTGATCCTCGGCCTGCTTACGCCCGTGGGTGCCCTGGCCCTCAGCGGCACGATGACGGTGGCGGCCTATCAGCACATCTCCACAGCCGGCTTCAACATCTATGTGCTGGAGCTGGTGGTCCTCTATCTAGGCGGCAGCCTCGCCCTGCTGTTCAACGGCCCCGGTCGCTTCTCCTTCGATGCCGGCATCGTGCCGGCTGTGCTCGACGACCTCAGCGCGACCAATGACCTTGAGCCTGCTTTCTCCTCACTGGACGCTGGCGAGCTGCGCGCCATCCCGGTGACCGTCAACTCCAACGCCCGCGGATGAGCGGGCGTGTTGCTTTGGCCTTCTTCCTCTGGACTCACCTCCCTCGATCAACAGGGACCGAATCGGTAGGGGGAAATTGATGCAAGCATCCTTGGCTTTTGCTGCCTCCCTGCCACGTTTGTTGGATTGGCACCCCAGCTACTGCCCTGACTCACGGCTATAGCCATGAACCCACCGCTGATCTTTGTGGTAGCCCCGGCACTACAGCTGCCTGACGCCACCACTTCTCATGAGGTTCTGCAGCAAGCGCAGGCCGCAGGGCCCTCCACTGGTTTCGCTCTGCGGATCTTCAACCGGGGCTCTGAGCATCCCGATCTGGGGCTGCTTCCCCTCGATGGTCGTCTTACCGGGGAGCAACGCCGCAGCAGTGATGGCACTCAGTTGCTCTGCGCAGCACTGGTGGTTCGGATCGAACCCCGGCACCACTGGCTCGGTGTCTACCAGGGCGATACGGAGGACCCAACCTGCCTGCGGTGCGTCGATCGCGTGGCGCTAAGCGAGCTGAGCAATACCACCTGCTGGTTTTACCCCACCCATGACGGGACCTTCCTGAGCTGGGAGCGTGGCCTGCACCTCACCTTGAAGCCGGGCTCGATCGTCGATTGTCCTGAGGAGCTGAGTTCTGCGCCTTACGACCGCAACCTGATCTCCGTGCTCTGGAGCCTGCTGGGCGACGACGCCAGCCTCACCTGTGTGGGGCTCACCTACGGAGGCCAACGCCTTGTATTGCCAACGGAAGCGCTCAGCTCCGACCCGATGGCGACCTGGGGACGGTTCAGGGTCGACAACCAGGCCGAGCACAGCCTTGTGGTGGAGGACTGTCTAACGGTCTTCCCAGCCCCGCCATTAGCGGCCTGATGCTTCCGGGCCGCCCAGTGACCAACAGATCGATCAGCGCAGGCTGCTGTATGCCTATCACTTGTCTGAAATGGAGCACCGACGGCGAACTTTCAGCTTTTGATCTCCACTTAGTCCTAGGCCGATTGGCGCTGGTCGATCGGCATGTCGCCGCGATATGAGGGAACAATCTGGACCTCGAACCCTGTCCTTCGATCAGCTGAACGCCATTGTCAGGTGCGGATCAGCCCAAGCCCCATCGTCAGCAGAGGCAGGCTGGCCCACGCTGCAGTGATGGCTTTCGTGAGCCGGGCCTCCGCTGCCGTGAAGGATTGCACCGAGACCAGGCCGGAATGACTGCGGGCCTTAAGGATTGCTTTAGGTTTGGGCCGTGCTGGAGCTGCCGGTGGTTCAATCCTTTTCGCTTCTCGCTGCCACCGGTCTGGCAGGGCTGGCCTTGGTGAGCCTCTGCATCGCCTTCCTCTTCTGAGCAGCCTGTTGTTCTGAACCGCTGCGTGTCTGTGGCGGCGCGGTGCCGGCTGTGATCCGACATCCTTGGCGCTATTCCAGCTGACGTTGGTGCCCCTCGATCCCGCCACCCTCCAGCCCCTGCCGAGCACGCCAGCGCTGAGCGGAGTGCTCGAGACCCTTGCCTTCTTTCGCGATCCTGATTTCGCCCGCTCCCGCTTCGAGCGCTACGGCGATGTGTACGAAACCAGCCTGCTGGGGCAACGGACCGTATTCATTCGCGGCGGTCAGGCGATCGGCGACCTGTTCGCCCAGGGCGATGCGGTTCAGGGCTGGTGGCCCGACAGTGTGCGAGAGCTGCTGGGGCCCCTGTCGTTGGCGAACCGCAACGGCGCCGACCACAAAGCCCGCCGCCGGGTGGTGGGCCAGCTGTTCGCCTCTGCTGCCCTCAATCGCTATAGCCCGACGATCGTGGCGCTGGTCAACGAGCTCAGCCAGGAGCTGCTCGCTTCAGACGCGCCGGTGGCCCTGGTGCCAAAGCTGCGGCGTTTTGCCTTCAGCGTTATTGCGAGCACGGTGCTGGGGCTTGACCCCATCGATCGCGAAGCCCTGTTCGTGGATTTTGAAACCTGGTGCCAGGGTCTCTTCTCACTTCCCCTGGCGTTGCCCGGCAGCCCCTACGCTTGTGCCCGCCAAGCCCGCCAACGTCTGCTCAAGCGCCTAGGCGCTGTGCTCAAGAGGGCGCAGTCCGCCATGGCATCTGGAGCACCCATCGCCGCCGGCGGCCTTGATCTGCTGGCCGGTGGCTTGGATGAAGCCGGTCTCCCCCTGGGCGACGACGACGTGGCGGAGCAGCTTCTGCTGCTGCTGTTTGCCGGCTACGAAACCACCGCCTCCGCCCTGAGCTGCTTGTTTCTGACACTGCTGCAACACCCAGCCGAGCTGGACTGGCTAAGGGAGGAACTCGACGTCTTGCCGTGGCCGCCGGAGGATGGGGAGGCTGGGAGGGCCACCGACGCCCTCCGGGCTCCGCGGCTCGATGCGGTCGTGAAGGAGGTGATGCGGCTGACCCCGCCAGTAGGTGGTTTCTTCCGCCGCACCCTGGAGCCCATTGCCCTAGCGGGTGTACTGGTGCCAGCCGATCGGGTGGTGCAGGTGAGCATCGCCGCCAGCCAGCGCCATGGGGCCGATACGGAGGATCTGGCAATCTTCCTGCCGCAGCGACATTTGGACGGTGACACCACGGTCACCTTGCTGCCTTATGGAGGTGGTGAGCGGGTGTGCCTGGGCAAGGCGCTTGCGGAGCTGGAGATCAGGCTGCTGGCGGTGGGGCTGCTCAAACAGCTGACCTTGGCGCTGGAGGCGGATCAGGACCTGACGCTCAGGGTCATCCCTAGCACCTCTCCGGCGGATGGCCTGCTAGTTCGCGCTCGTTCCACAGCCAGCTAAGCCTCCAGCCTCATCAGCACGGGGGACTCGGATGGGAACCGTGCTGCTTCTCAAGCCCCTCTGCCGATTTTCCGCAGCCACATCGGCGGGGACTGCAGACCAGGCGCTGCTGCGGGTCTCCGCTGTTCAGGTCAAAACTTGAGGAATCGGGCTCATGGGATTGAGGCAAAGTGGCCAGCGGTTAACAATTCTTTGCATTAGGTTTACGGAAAGAGCTTTCCACCCCTTGAACGACCTCCTGGCTGCTGTCTACCTGATCTTCTTTGCGCTCATCGCCGGTGGAGCTTTTGCCTTGATGAGTCAGAACCTACGCGGCTCCGCTTCTCTTGCATCCCAAAGAAGTGGCGGCAAGCCAAGGCGCCATCCTGAGGCTCCCGAGCCCGGTGACGAGGTCCTTTACGTCGACTTCAGCCGGGAGCGGCTGGAGGAGCTCTATCAACAGGCGTCGTAAGCCATCAGCTCACCACACGACTTCTGCAGCCCAGCCGGCACTACTGCGGCAGGGCTAGAGGAAATCAACTCGCAGCACCTCGCTGTGCAGCTGGTAATGGTGAATCACATCCACTGGCTCACGGCCAATGTTTCGAAGTGAGCTATCCGTGCCGTTGTAGCAATTGCAGCTGCTGAATGTTCAGGACTTGGTCCTGGCAAGTCAAGAAGACCTGCTCGATTGCTCTACTTGAAGTACCAAGCTCAGCAGCCATCGACTCTTCTCCGATGGACTGCTGGAAGTGATGCAGCACGTGCTCATATGACAAGGGTCGGCACATAGCCCGAAAAGTTGGACCTGCATTGCCTTGTCAGGAGAGCCAGCCACGCCCAGCGGCCAGGCGAGAGCCTTCCTCCGCCGCCTCAATGCAGCGCTGAGCCCGGCGCTACTGCTTCGCAGAAGCCTGTGGCTAGGCATCGTCCTGCCCCTGGGCTCGCAGCACACAGCCCTCCATCGCCTCCGGCGACTCGATCAGAGCCAGCAGGCCAGAGGTTCTCGCGCTCAGGGAGCCATCAGCCAGCAGCCGACTCACGCTGGCGTCCTCCCACAGCAGGGCGCCAGCGGATCCAGGAGCAAACAGCTCCTGCCGCAGCACCTCCAACAACTGCTGCTTCAGGGCATCAAGCTGCCCTGGCCTTAGCCGGCGGCTGTTGGGCAGCCCTTCCGCTCTCCCCGTAGGGATCACGGCTGGACGATCCGGCGCATGCTCCACGCTCCAGCTCAGGCCAGTGCCCGGAACTCCCACCGTGTTGCGCGCACAACCACTGCGGGTGACGGGGATGTTGAACGAAGCACCCCGCCCACCAACGGAGATGGAGCTCAACCCGCCCTTGGTGAAATTGAAGCGCAGCGGGCCTAGGCGGGTGGAGCGGCGAAAGCGGAAACCCATGGCTCAGCGGCTCTTGGCGTAGTAGTTGCCTGATGAATACCAGCCCAGCGGGCATCCCTTGCCGCTCTTCTGGATCGCCTCGTACTCAGTGGATACCACCGCAGCTGCCCAGGGCTTGAGTGAATGCACCGTTGGCGGATCGCCCGTCAGCATGGGGATACTCTCGTTCACCCTTTGCTCCTGATCCCCTGCTTGCCGTTCAGCACGGCCAAGGTGCTGAGCATCAAGGCCACCATGCTGCTGTTGCTCACTCCTGCTGGTGAGCCTTGCCGAGAAGGCTGATGAAACAGAGGTGCAATCTGCGGTGGGGACATGAGAAGAGCACGCCAGAAAGTGTGCTGGCTCCTACGTCATCGAGTCGTCAACATGCTCAAGCCCGTGGAGGAGGAGCAGTGTAAAATCAATATCTGCTTTAATTCAAAACCTATTCCAGAGACTATGAACCCGAGTCGCCTTTATCTCATTTTTTCCGCAGCTGGGCTGCTGCCAATTGCGCTTAGCTACGGAATTGACCCAAATCGGATCCTCCCAAAACTCTTGAAAATCCAACCCATGGGCGGGGATTTAGTTCACATCCTTAGGGCCGTAATGGGTCTCTACCTTGCAATCCTTGTCCTTTGGCTGTTGGGCGCGATCCGTGGTGGATCGCTGATGCGTACAGCCATAATTAGCGAGATAGTATTTATGTCTGGATTGGCAGCCGGCAGACTTATTGACATGCTGCTAAACGGCTGGCCAAGTCCAATCCTCATTGGGTATACCGTTGCAGAGTTGATATTGGCCTCATTGGGAATTCTTTGTCTGTTCAGTTATGACAGAAATTCTGAAGCCACCGATGGCTTGACATAGGCAGCTCAGTCGAGACGCGCAAGCCAGACCCGACCGGCAGCTCGTGTCACTGCAAGGGGAGCATGGGATTCACAGTGACCTCTTTACAAGAAAGGGTGGTGGATTTGGAGCGAAGGGAGGTGGGCCTGGCCACCGCCCCGCCCAGTCAGTAAATGTCCTTCGCCGGGCGGCCCGGCACAGGGACTGGGTGCGACCCGCCCCCTCGCCTAGAGTCTCCAAAATTTTCCACTGCTCCATGCCCTCCGCACAGCTTGCATCCGCGATCCTGAAGGCCTCAACCCTTCTGGCAGCGAGCCTCACGGTGGGAGTGGGCGTTGCGGGCCTGGCCGCCAACGCCGCCCCCACCTGCACCTTCCTTCAGCCGGTGGGAGGCAATGGCACCTCGCCGATCGTGTCGAAGTCTGTGGGGCGGGGCAAATTGATTGGCAATACAAACTGGAACACCGATTTCTTCGTCACCCAGCCCTACACCAGCTACAAGTTTTTCTTCACCGCCAACTCCTCTGACGCCAACGCCCAGTACCCGGTGGAGGGCTACATGAAGTTCAGCGATGGCTCCAACCTGCAGATGTTCAACACCCTGATTAACCCTCCAATGGGCACCGGCAAGATGTTTGGTCCTTTCGCGGCGGTGCCGGGCAAGCAGGCCTCCCAGATGAATTTCAAGGTGGGGGCCAGCAGTGATCCCAATGCCCTTGGCTTTAGCTACCGGATCTCCGTGCAGGGCTGCCGCTGATCCGGTTGTTACAAAGGGCCATCAGCGCCGCTTGCTCGAAATCGATCTGCAGTAGGTCTCACACCTGCTGCACTAGGCGGGAGAGGGCAGGGTCGTTGTTGAGTTTGCGGTCGATCTGCGCAAAGACATACTTTATTGTGGAGTGATACTTGCCTCCGCAGGCCCTGCCAATGCGGGGAAGGTTGAGGTTGGTGCACATGCGAATCATGAACATGTTCACTTGGCGGGGCTGGCTCACTGCTCGGTGGGGGCTAGATCGCTTGCATCTAGCGAATAGCTATCGCTTGCCGGCTCGTGCATCAGCCTCCCCTCCGTCCTGGGAGTTGTCGGCGTAGGAGTGCGGCTCAAGCTGATCGGTAGTACTGAGCGCATCCCTCGGTGGGGTGTTGCCTAGCGCACCTCTCGGTGCGACCTGATCGGTATTGGTGCTGGTGGCCATGACCCGTCTCGGCTGTCAGTGGAATCGTCAGCCCATCGCGGCGCTGTCAATACCTCTTGCCGAGGCCAATAGGTCGTTGGCTCAAGAGAGTTGGCGACTACGTGCCTCCAAGGAGCGAATGGTGTCCAAAACACCGGGCAAGGCCTCCTGGCAGATCAGCAGCACCTGCTCAGCATCCATATCGAAGTACTCGTGGGCAAATGACATCGCGGAATCCCATGGCGTCCTTCCAATTGATCTCAGGGAAGCTGGCCGCCAGCCAAGAACTGCATGCAGATCACATCGAGTAGGTCCTGGTCTTCCTCCTGCTCCAGCAGAGCTGGATCGTTCATGAGGGGCTTTGCCTTGCGCGTGATCCGCTCTAGGGCCTGCCGAAGTGGCGTCAGCAGTAAATGCAGATCACCACTCACGCGCTGATGCCCTCTTTGAGGATCGCCGCTCGCAGCGGCGGGTTCATGCGCTCTCGCAAGCGCACCAGGTCAATAGGGCGCTGCAGCAGCTGCTCCAGCTCTTCTTTGAGGTGCACGGTCGCGAAGGGTGTCAGCGGGTCGAGTTCCACCCAGACATCTACATCACTAGTAGAGGTTGCCTGGTTGCGAACCGTGGAGCCAAACAGGCCGATGCGTTGCAGCTGGTACCGCTGCCGCCACTGGTTCTGGCGCCCGCGCAGAAGCGAAAGGAGCTCCTGAAGGTCGAGTGCTGGTAGAGCGATCGAGCTGGTCATGGAACCAGTGGCATCCAGCCAGTATCGACTAGTTCGGCCGCGCAGTCAGCTCTGCTGACCTGTGACGCCAAGTGCTTGCATAAAGGATGACCGCAGGAGGAACAGGCGGTTTCGGGCCTGGTTAGGAGCCTTTGATGCCAGATCAGGTTCAGAGACCAACCAGGGAAGTTCGGAGGTGCTGGGAAGTCGCTGCATACGCTCAACCCCTCAGCAGGGCCGCGCTGCCAACCATCCCGGCGGCATCAACAGGGTCAGCTGGTCGCCGTAACGGCGCCGCTGGTTAAGCAGGGCGGTGTCGTAAGCGATCACGTCGGCTTTCTGCAGCGGGGCATCGCCGCCGGCGGCAACCGAACCAGCGATAGGCGCGGAGGAGGACTGCTTCTCGATTGCCTGCTCCTGCTCAGGGCTGGGCGCCAGCAGTTGCTGATCGATAAGTGCCACCGCATCAAGCAGGGCACGGTCGCTGGAAGGGCTAGCGCCTGACGGATGGCTTCTTGATCCTGCGGTTGCCAGCTCACGCGGAGCCTGAATTCAGCAACGGGACTACTACGCAGCATCCAGGGCCATTGCCGACCATGCAAAAATCTGTATTACAGTTGGCCTATTCGTCGTACTGGGCTTGTCCCTGCGGGCCATGCCGCTCACCGTCAGGCTCGATTCCGACACCGAGCACTGTCTTAATGACCTGCTGGAGGAAACCGGCCAGGACAAAAGCTCTCTGATCCGCCAGCTAATCCGTGAGCGCTGGCAGCAGCGGCAACCACGCCCCTCCATCACCCAGCAACTGGGCGGCCATCCCGAGGCCTTCCTCGACACCCTGCCAGCCGGCAGCGCGGAGCGGCAGCAACGGCACCGGCTTCTTGGCCAGCACCTACAAAAGCGCCGAGAGGAGCGGAGCTGATGCAACGGATCTTGATCGATTCCGGCATCCTGCTGAGCTACTACCAGCAGCAGGAACCGCTCCATCAAGCGGTTGTCGCCTTCTTTGACCAGAACACTGCCCAGCTCATCACCTCACCTATTTGCATCGCTGAGGTGCTCTGGCTGCTTGGTAATCCAGGTAACCCCGCAGTGCTGGCTGCTCAAAACCACCTGCTTATTGCTGTGAGTCGTGGTGGAATTGAGGCCATCAACCTGCTTCCAGAGGACTATGCCCGGGTCGCCGAGCTCAACGGGCGCTACGCAGACCTGCCAGGTGATTTCGCCGATCTCACCTTGGTGTGCCTCTCCGAGCGGCTTGATATCGCTGAGATCCTCACGCTTGACAGCGACTTTGATGTCTACCGGCGCTTCCGCAAGCAACCCTTCTGCCGGATTCCTCTTGGCTGAGCAAAGGCCTTTTGTATCGCCTGGCTCTGCAGCAAGCCATAGGCATGGGAGGCCGCCATCGTCACCTCAACAGGTAGGGATAGTCACACCTTTTTCATCTCCGTTGCAGTGAGAATGAAGCAATCAATGGCACTAGCAAGCCAAGCCCGGATGTTGCACGCATGCGAGAAGCCCTGATCCACACCATCGGCCCAGCCCTCAAAAAGTCGACTTGGATGAATTGATGATTCCTTTCCGTGCCCTACTGCTACAGAGACTGATTTGCTCGGCCTGGTCCATCGGCGCGATTGCGCTGGTGACCGCCTCAATGCTGGAGTTGGGTTTGGTCGTTGCTGGCCCTGAAAGGTTGCTCTGATTGCAGCGCCTGAGCTCAGCACCTCAAAGTGAGTGACGGCGAGTGACAGGAAGCCGTTTAAAGTAATTAGTCAGATCAACGTAGTTAGTCAGATCAGAAACAATGGCCCTCAAGCTTGGCCAGAAGAAAAGCCCTAAGAGATCAGCACACACTCATTTGGGTTAGACAGGATCACCGCTTCACCGCCATAGCCAATGCTGGCAGCAGTAAGACTGACAGCAGGCTGCCGCCCACCAGAGCTGCTCCCACTTGCGGCGACATCAGCCCGGCCTGTACCTCGAGATAGGCGACAACAATCGGCAAATTGAGTGACTGTGACACCAGCAGCGAAAAGCGCAGTCGTTCGACCAGATCAGGCAGCGCCTGGCGATAAAGCAGCCACTGGGGCAGACCACGTATCAAGAGAATCCCCGCTAAGCAGATCACCGGTCCCCAGGGATGGGCTGCTACAGAGGCGAGGTCCAGCCGAGCACCGGCAACGACGAAGAACAGCGGTACGAATAAACCGTAGGCCGACGCCTCCAGTTGCTTAATCGCAGGAGAGATGTCGGGTTCGGCGATGAAGCGCCTCATCACCAAGCCTGCCAGCACTGTTCCCATCAGGATGTCAACTCCCAACGCCTCCGACAAGGCAATTAGTCCGACCACCAGCAGATACAGCAGCTGGATTGGCGTGGCGGATGCTGAGCCCGCTACGGACTCAAACCAATACCAACATCTTGACTGCCCCATCCGCGCCGGCACCAATGCCAGCAACCACGCCACCACCACCACCAGAGCAACACTGAGCACAGTTGTGATGGGATCGGCAGATCCCAGCAACAGGGCCACGGCCAACACCGGGCCCAGTTGTCCCCAAGTGCCTGCACTAAGCAACAACCGCCCCAGCGGTGAATCCCACTCTCCCGACTCCCGCAGGATCACCAGCAATGTCGATAGGGCGGTCGAACTGAGTGCCACCACCAATGCAACCGGACGTAACCCATCGCCAAGGGGCAGCACCGAGACCAGAAGCACCCCCACAATGAGAGTGGCAAGCCATCCCAAGGCCCCCAGCCGGCCTGGGGTGCCGCTAAGGGTTTTCTGATCAATATTCAGCCCTATTAAGGCGAAGATCAAACCAAGACCTATCTTCGCGAAAAGATCAATCGCTGGATCCTGCTGCACCAAGGCCAGGCCAGAAGGCCCTACAGCAATCCCCCCCAACATCAATAGCGCGACTGTTGGAAGGCGGCCTCCAAACAGTCGAGCTACGAAGGGAGATACAGCAACAATGGCAACGATTGTCAGCAGTCCCTGTAGACCAACACTCATGGGCTGCGGAAAAATTCAACCATCATCCTGCTCCAGCTCAGCTGGATCGTTGAGGAGGGGCCTTGCCTTACGTTTGAGGGCAGGCGGGCTGGTGCCGATGTGGTAAACCAGTGATCGGCTGGGGTGGTATTTATCCGGCTGTTACTGCGTCAAGAGCCGGTGATAACAATGAGCCAAGCCCCTCGTCTTGAAAAGCTTGGCCGCTTTCTGTTGCGGGGCCTGCGCATCGGCGCCAGCACCGTGTCGATCGTGGAGTTGCTGCGTAGCGACTGGAATGCTGGCATCAGCGCTGGCGTTGCCTGGCTGGTGTTTCTGCAGGTGGAGCGGCGGCTGCCGCCCCTCAGCCCGGAGACCGAGGACTGATTCGTGCCCCGAGGTTCATCGCTCCGGGCTTTGTTGTGCTCAGACCAGCTTGGTGAGCACGTGCTGCATCACCTCCAATAGTCCATCGGCGAGGGGGCGATGGCTGCCGAGCTTGGCGCTCCAGATCGATCCAGACAGCAGTTCCTCTGGGCTGATCAGACCCAAGTCCTGGCCCTCCAGAAGCTG
This sequence comes from Cyanobium sp. BA5m-10, assembly GCF_024346255.1. Taxonomy (NCBI): domain Bacteria; kingdom Bacillati; phylum Cyanobacteriota; class Cyanophyceae; order Synechococcales; family Prochlorococcaceae; genus Cyanobium; species Cyanobium sp. BA5m-10. The sequence goes on from NZ_JAGQCP010000022.1 coordinate 15,733, forward strand.
CAGCTGCTCCAGCGGCACCGATAGCTCGGCCTGAAACACATGGGCCGTTCGGCGGTGGATGTGATGCACCATCACCAGCTCCACCGTCGGGGGCTGCCAGCTGATCTCCTCCAGCAGCTCCCGCCGCAGGGCCTGCTCTGGCGTTTCGCCGGGGTCGAGGTGTCCGCCAAAGAGCCCCCAGCAGCCGGGCGCAACGATGTCGGGGATCTCGTCGCGCAGCTGCATCAGCCAGCGACCATCCCGATGCAGCATCGCCAGGGCGACTTCAACGGCCATGGATCGGCCTCATGCAGAGGCCGACCGGCGCTGCTGCTTGGCGACGAGCGCGGCCCCGCCGGCTGCCAGCACCAAGCCACCGCTGATGGCGAAGAAAACCAAGGTCTGCAGCAGCAAAAGGAAGATTCCAATGGCCGACCCGGTCACGATCTGCACCCTCGCCTTGATCAGCAGGGTGAGCAGCAGCAGCACAGTGGCCTTCAGGGCCAGAACCTTGGCCGTGCTGAATGGCAAAAAGGGATTCAAAAACACATGTTGATCTCGGGTGTACCCATGCTGGCGGACTGATCCCGCAGCGGTGGCTTCATTTGCGGCATTTCAACGGGGTGCTTTCTCCCAATGGAAGGAGTTGCTTTAGGCCATGCCCGTGAGCCAACGTCCCCCCAGTGCAAGGGCGATGGCAAGGGTTGATCCCAGCCCCAGCAAGCGGGGACTTGTGAGCAGCAGCCGCCGCAGGATCACCAAACTCCAAATCAGACCCACCGCAATCACCGCGCTCTGGCAGAAGGCCACCACATGCTGATCGGCACTCCAGCTTGGCCAGAGGGCAGCCGCGGCTCCTTGCCAGGGGAAGGCACTCACCGGCAGCAGCTGGCCGGCCTCGACCATTCCCAAGGGCAAATAGCGAGACAACAACAGGGCCCACACCAGCGGCAAGAGCCCATAGAGCAAGGGTTTCTGCCACCAGCCGGCCACCAAAACAGGCAGCAGCAGCGCAATCAAAGCCACCCCAAACCTGGGCAGCAGGGGACCTGCTTGTAGGGATTCAGGGGCCCATGGCAGCCAACCCAGCCAGCCCTGCCAGTGATGCAAAGCCACACCGCCCAGCAGCACCAAGAGCAAGAGCCGTTCGCCAAAGGGGACGGCCATGCCCTTTTGCAGGTCGGCCGCGGGCGGGCGCAGGCGCAATTTCACAGAGCGGTGCGGACAGGCTTGAACGCAGGTGAGGCAAAGCACGCAATTGCGATTGTCTTCCAGGTGGGCTGGATGGGTCCCCAGGGGGCAGCCTCCCGTGGCCAGGCCTTCCCCTTCCGCTGGTCCGCCTTTGAAGCAGGCATAACTGCTGCAACTGCCGCTGCAGGTGCCCGCCTCGGCCCGCAGCTCCAGCACCGATAACTTGGCCATCAGGCCATTCATGCCCCCCACTGGGCACAAATAGCGACACCAGAAGCGCTTCTCAAACAACAGCGAGCACACCACCGCCCCGCCCGTAATCACGAGCAGCAGACAGCTGCTCAACCAGGCCGTGTCTTCAAGATTGGCCAGCTCCTCCCACAGCAAGACGGCGCCAAAGCCAGCGGCCAACACCGGTGCGGCCCAGCGGTCGGTGTCGCCCCGGGGCCAACGGCGCGGCTGCCAGCCCAGTAAACGGGCGAGCTTCTGGCTGATTTCGCCCCACACCATGAACGGGCAAAAGGAGCACCACAGCCGCCCCACCAGCGGGAAGGTGACAAGAATCACTGGCCACCACCAGGCCCAAAACAGATTCAAGGCACCGTTGTGGGCCCGATCCTGGGGCCCAAGCCACAGGGCCCCATTCACCAGCACAAACAGCCAGCTCACCAAGCCAAACAACAGACCATTCCAGAGCAAAGGGGCTCGCATCCACTCCCTCAGCCGAGGCTTCCAGCCCCAGATGTCGAAGCGCAGGCTGGTGGGCCGGCTTAGTAGCCAAAACACATCTTCCGGCAAGAGATCGGGCAGCTCACCATGAACGGCTGACGCCTTGGCCTGAAGCAGTGCCCGGTTGATCACCACATCCAGTTCCCGCAGGTTGTTGGGGAAGTCGTGGCTTTGGAGACGCTTCACTACGTTGGCGGGCACCTGGGGTGGCTTGGGCCAGCCCAATTGGCGGGCACGGCGCCGCAGGGAGTAACGGATCCAATCCCCCAAGTCTTGGCGGCGCACCCGTAGGGGAGGCACCCGGATTTGGTCGCAGAGACCTTCCAGTTCCGGCACACTGGATTCGGCGGTGAACAGCAACCGGCCTTGAAATGGTTCGCTGCAGCCAGGCCATTGGCCCGTTCGCGCCAGCTCGATCAGTAGGGCTCGCAGCTCGGGAGGGGCGGCATCGAAGCGATCCAGCAGCACGCACCCCTGACCGAGGCACTCCAGCAACGGCGGCCCTTGGCTTGGGGAACCGTGAAACAAATCGCCGCCATCGGCGCGCAGCAGGCTGGTGTCAACGCGAATCAATACATGGCGCCGGTCGCCCGAGCCGAAATGAACGAGCGCAGCCAGGTTGTCCTTCTCCAGCCCAGGCTCGCCACTGATCAGCACAGGCCGCCGCGCAGGATCTTGAGCCGCCTGGGCCAAGGCCGCCCGGAGCTTGACGGCGTAGCGACTTCCCCCAACCACCCCACGCCGGGTTGATCCCACCAGGTAGGGAGCCAGGCGTCGCAGGGCCGGTGCGTCTAGCTCCTGGGTTGGGGAGGTCATGGAGAAGGTGGGCTTGGCGGCGGGGGCCAGGGATGTCCGGTTGCTCTTGGGGCTTCCAGTTCCGCTTCAGCATTACCACCAGCGGCTGCTGATCGCTGAATGACCTGGGGATAAAACACAACTAGCTGTCGCCTTTGGTCTGAAGACCCGTATCAAGACCGTATAGAAACCGTAGCGATGGTGGCCGCTTGCTCAGTGCGGGTTGTGCAACAGCGATGGAAACCCAAGAGACGGATCAGAGCAGCTGCTCATCGCTGAGCTCGCCGCTGACGTAGCGATGTAAGACGCTGCTGATAAGGGTTTGGTAAGGCATACCCAGCCGCAGCGCCCTGACGCGCAAGGCCTCTAGGTCAGTACCGGAAAGCCGGATATTGATTCGTTGGTCCTTCTGGCCGGTGACCTGGGCTGACTCTCTGAGCTGATTGAGCAGATCAGGAGTAGCAATTGAACGCAGCGCGCCCAACTCCACAGCTTCTAGGAGCTCACGCTCGTCTTGATCGAGTGAGTCGTTGCTAGGGGGAAGGTGGCTTTGCATCGTCATGTCGTGTCTTGACGGAGGTAATCGAGTGTGGCTTTGCGGCTGGGAATGATCGTTTTGAGAAAGAGGTGGTCGTCGTCTTCCACGTATGGGACGAGGTAGACATATTGATTCACCTCAACAACAAGGATGCGCTGGCTTGGATATTGCTCTGGATTGGGGTGGGCCAACACATCGAGCAAGCCTCCAGTTTCGATGGCCACCACAACAGCCTCGAAGTGGATGGACCGCTGGGCACCGAGCTGCTGGTTTTTATCACTGCTCCAGCGAAAGGGCTTCATGAGCGCAATTTAGGTTCTCTGTCTGCCGTTTGTCATCAAGCAGCACTGAGCTGCTGCGGCAAGAGCTAGCAGCCGAGTGCCCTGGTGGATGGAGCCTGATCACCGATCTCTCCACCCGACCTTGTCGGCACTGTTACCCCGCCTGCAGCTGTTGCATGACTGCTGGCGCAACCTGCCTGGAGTGAGTTGCGCTCCAATGCCCCTTTCCCAAAGCTCGATGGAACTTCATTCGCGCCCTCAGTCAGCTCTGCCAAGGGAGCCTATGCTTGGCAATTGGGATTTTAGCAAAGTGAATAAGGAAGAAATCTTGCATGACTACAAGCAAAAGCCTGGTGCGTTTATTCCTGAACTCGTGGCCTTGGATGATCTTGTGGACATTTTTCTAAACAACCCTGGCTTCCACTCAAGCTTCGAGGACTTTATGGACGAATGGCAAGAAGAGGATAATGCTGTAGAATGTGAATTCTAAATCATAACCAATTTCATATGGATATCCCTCCTCAAGAACTTAATCCAAAGTGGTTTAAGAGTCACCTGCTTGATCGCTCGGTTGAGCTTCAAGAGCTTTATGAGTTGCCTCAAGGTGAGCTAGATCTAGTAATGGCAGAGGCTGCCGAGCTCAGGACTGATGTGGTCAATCGCGACCGCAACCATGGCAAGTGGTGCACCGCCGGCTATTTCCTGGAATTGGCGAAGATCATTAGTGAACGGCGATTCGCTCAGCTTGTTCAGAAGTAAGGCCGCACGGCGCCGCACCAACCACCTTCACGTGCCGTTACAGTTGCCGTAACAAACTGAAACATGCATGACTGAGCCCGCTCCCCGCTTTGGCTTTGTCGTCTTCGCCGAAACCTGGAACGGTCGCCTGGCCATGCTTGGCTTCGTGATCGGCCTGGGCACCGAGCTACTTACCGGCCAGGGCATTTTTTCCCAGATCGGGCTCGGTTGATCAGTGCCCTTGTGCTGCAGCCAAATATCGCCGACTGACGCCAGCGCTTCCGTTTCGTTTCACACCACCCAGGAGATCCCCATGACCAACACTCCCGCCAACGACAAGCTGCTCGATACCAGCGCCGAACAGCTGACCCTGGTGGCGCAGCTCAAGCGAGCTGAACTGTTTAACGGCCGCGCCGCCATGCTCGGCATCGTGATCGGCATCGTGGTGGAAGGCCTCACCGGCTTTGGCATCGCCCACCAAATCGGCCTCGGCGCCCTTGTGGATGGCTACGCCGCCTGCCGCACCCAGTTCCTGCCCTTCTGCTTCTGAGCCCCTGCTCGGCTTGTACGCCATTGGCTTTCCGTAACTCGGGTGCTGGGCAGCGTCTAGGTTCCGGAGGGCGGCCTGCGAGCCGACTCGATCAGTAGGTTCTGGAGTAGCTCTTTGCTGCTGATCAGCAGGTGGGCCAGCCAGGTGCCCGTCAATCGGGGTTCGGCTACCCGATCGCCCCTGCAATGGCTGATGGCCTGCTCGATCTCGGCCAGCTCGCGAGCGATGTTGCGCACCATCGCTTCTGTGGTCTCGCGGGGGCTGGGCCGGAAAGGAATTTGCATCGGCTCCACTCTGCCCCCGGGCAGGTGCTGGGGTGGCATCTAGCAGCGCACCGGCACCACCTGCATGCCGACCGGTGCCAGTGCGATCAGCGCCAGCTTGATGTGCTGGATCCCGAAGGGAATGCCGATGATCGTCACGAAGCAGGCCACTGCAGAGGTGAGGTGGCCGATCGCTAGCCACCAGCCCGCCACCAGAAACCAGATCACGTTGCCGATCAGCCCCAGCGGTCCGGTGCCGAAATCCATCCGTCCGGTGAGCTCACGCCTGCTCACGGCCTCATTTCCAAACGGCCAGAAGGAGTAGTTGCCGATCACAAAGCAGGCCCGGGCCCAGGGAAGGCCGACGATCGTGATCGCCGCCACAAGACCGGCCAGCCACCAACCGAGGCCCATCACCACCCCGCCGAGCACGAACCAGAGAACGTTGAGCAAAAAGCGCAGCATCAGATCTTCCACGGTGCTCCCAGCCTGGCAAAAGGGAGATGGGAGCGCAGCCGTGATGGGTGATGTCCTCCTTCTTCTTCTTCTTTTCAACCCCTGCTTCCCAGCCCCCTGCAGCAGCGGTCAGGCATCCGTTGTGCCTCTCCATCACTGTTTGAGTAACTTGCAAAAGCTGAGCCGACGTTCGTAGCAGCCATGCCTGACGGAAGACCATCCCATGTAGTCGTCATCGGAGCTGGATGGGCTGGTTGGGGCGCAGCCAAGGCGCTCTGTGAAGCGGGTATTCGTGTCACCTTGATTGATGGGATGTCCGATCCAACAGGCATTCAACCAATCACCACCAAAAGCGGCAAACCTTTCGAGGCAGGCACCAGAGGTTTTTGGAAAGACTATCCAAATATCAATGCACTCACAGATGAACTCGGCGCTGGCGATATCTTCACTGACTTCACAACCAGTGCCTTCTGGTCGCCAGATGGCTTAGAAGCAACAGCGCCTGTCTTTGGAGAGGCACCCCAATGGCCAAGTCCGCTTGGCCAGATGGTGGCAACAATCACTAACTTCACGCGACTACCCATTCAAGACAGGCTCAGTATTGCAGGGCTTCTTTATGCGATGCTGGACCTTTATCGTAGCGATAAGATTTTCCAGCAGTACGACGATCTCGATGCGCAATCACTCTTTGTCAAGCTTGGCATCAGCGATCGGCTCATCAATGAGTTCTTGCGCCCCACCTTGCTGGTTGGCTTGTTCAAGCCGCCCGAAGAGCTTTCGGCCGCGGTCACCATGGAGCTCCTTTATTACTACGCCCTGGCCCACCAAGACTCATTTAATGTCTGTTGGATCAAGTCGAAAAGTATCGCTGAACATTTGTTTGCACCTCTGAGTAGAAGGCTGATCTCCCGCCATCATCTGCAGGTCCTTGGTGGAACGTTGGTGAGACGGGTGAATGTGTCGTCTGACTCGCAGCGCGTCAGCTCGGTTGAGCTTCAGAACATGGCAACCAAAACAGTTCAGGTGATTGACGACGTAGATGCCGTGGTCTTGGCGGTTGGTGCAAAAGGGCTCAAGTCTCTGATGGCTCAATCCCCAGAACTCAGCAAGGCAGCACCAGAGCTTGTTAGCGCTGCTTCGCTTGGCTCCATCGATGTCGTTTCAGCACGTCTTTGGTTGGATCGTTATGTTCCAATCGCTTACCCAGCCAACGTGTTTTCCCGCTTCGAATCACTGAAGGGCTCTGGAGGCACTTTTTTCATGCTGGATCAGTTGCATATGGATGCGCAACAGGCTCTCTGGGGTGATGGGCAGCCCCAGGGCTCGGTGGTCGCCAGCGACTTTTACAACGCATCGGCTATCGCAGCGATGAGTGATCAAGAGATCATTGACCTGCTTACGCGTGACCTGCTCCCCATCGCTCATCCCGAATTCACCAATGCCAGGGTGGTGGATTCCGAGGTGCGGCGCTATCCAGGCTCGGTGTCGCTCTTTTCTCCGGGCAGTTTCAGAAAACGGCCACCTTTGGAAACCTCAGTGCAGTCGATCGTCTGCGCTGGCGACTGGGTGCGAATGGGCGACAAAGAACATGGAGCCAAGGGTCTGTGTCAGGAACGAGCCTATGTGTGCGGGCTGGAGGCTGGGAACTCCTTGATCAGACGCAAGATTGTCAACGGTGCCGATCACTCCCATTCCATTCTCCCTATTCGGGCAGACGAGCCACAAGTCGTTCTAGGCCGTGCTCTCAACAAGCTCGTGATGGATCCAATCGAAGCCCTTGGTCTGAAACTGCCGTGGTTCAACTCCTAACGAGTGCTGGACTGACGGCCGAGTTCATTCAGTGCTGAGGCTTGCGGTCTTGTCGTTCAAGCACCGCCAAAAAGACGTCCACGCCATCAACCTCCTGGATCTACGCGACAGCTTGGTTGGTTTGATTAACGGTGAGGATCAACAGGCGCTTTTCGTCCACCACCCGTTGCCAAGTACATCGGTCTGTCAATGCAAATAAATAGATTCTCAATGCTCCGCTCATTTGGTGCCAGAAACACAAGCGTGGTTGGTACCGGCCCACTGCAGGGCTGCACTGAAGTCCACTCCTCGCAGGAAGGGATGTTGGCATCTGATTGGGATTGCTACGGCGCATCCGATAGCTGGGAGTAAATGGAGCTAGCGGATCAGTTTTTAGCAGCATCCGCGGATTTGGCGCCTCCGCAGTCTTGCCAGCTGGAGAGTAGGCAAGCCAGCTCGGATTTCATTATTTGCAGCATTTGGATGCGCGAGTCAATTGAGGCCATGTTAGTTGAGATACTATCCTTTATCACCGAACAATTGCATATGCCTGCGCGGCGCACTTCAAGAATGCGGGCCAACTCGCTGATCGGCACATCCATAGACCGTAAAGCCCGAATGATTTCCAATTCTACAAGACTTTCGAGACTGAATAGACGGTATTTGCCCTCAGATCGGGCCGTATGCAGTAAACCTTGATCGCAATAAAAGCGAATCGTTTTCACCGAAAAGCCGGAGATCTTGGCTATCTCGCCAATCCGAAGACCAGGAGCGTCTTGAGCTGCGGCAAGGGGCAGGGGCGCCATTAGTCAACCCTCCATCCAGTGGATAGATGCAACTCTACCCAAGGACCCGAGTGAAAAGCGCTCATGTCTCCATCAGCCAGCTCTTACTGGAGATAAGTGTTAGGATGTAAATAAGTATTTTCTGCCCCCTCCGGCTGAATCCCATGACGATGAGCTCCCTGAAGATTGCCGCGATGGGAATCGGAGCCATTGCGGCTCCATTCCTGCTGGCTGGAGCGTGCAACGCAGGCCAAAAGGACGTACCGACTCTCTACCCAACAAAGGCGGAAGCTGAAACCGCTGCCAAGCTGCATTTCAATTGCACCGGAGCCCACCGCATGGGTACCCAGTGGATGCCGTGCGCCACACACGGTGGGTCCCAGCCTTCCAAGCCCAGTGGATCCCAGCACTGAATTCTACAAGTGAATTAATTCACTGCTCGCCATCTAATTGATATGTCCCAATGCGGCGATAAACCGAAGCTGCTCGCCATAGGCGTAGCTCCCTTGGGCATCGTTTCGATCGGAATCGTGCCGATGGGGGTAGTGAGCATTGGTGTGGTGCCCATGGGGGTAGTGAGCGTTGGCGTAGTTGGAATGGGCATTATTAATGCCTGCGTGGTTGGCATGGGAGTGCTGATGGCAGGCATCAATGTCATGGGTATCTGGACATTCAGCCCAAGCAACAGCCGCCAACACCACAGCAGTCGACCAGTCCAGGAAAACATCATGGCCTACCCCAGCAAGGTGTTGGCTCTAGAAAAAGCCCAGGAGCTTGGCTGCAATGGCGTTCATGCCATGGGATCGCTATGGATGCCATGCGCTGAGTATGCGCATCCAAAACACTGCTGAATCAGCCTGTTGAAGCAACTCTTCTTATCCATCACAATTATCATCAACGAAGGTCCATGGCCCCGATTCTTAGCCTCATTCTTATCGGCACCAGCTCACTCGCTGGCCTATCCCAAGACTATTCCTCTGAATTTATTCGTTTCAATACCCATGCTTCCGAGTTGCTAGCCTGCGGCGGCGGCGGCTCAGGCTCCTATCGCAAACCCCCGAAGCCCGGCCATGCGAAACCTGGGGATTCGGCACATCAGAGGGGGACCCAGCCAACTAGCACCGACATTAAGCCAGTCCAAACAAACATAAATTCAAGCCAAACCTGAATTCAGCACAAGAACAAGGGCCCCGGCAGTTAATTGCCGGGGCTTTTAATTTTAAAACTAGAATTTAAATGTCGTTTTGACTAGAGCCCCAATCGAACTGAAGCCTTGCCCCACGGGCGTTCTTTGCCCCATCGGCCGGCTAAGATAAAATAGGGCAGGTGTAATGCTGATCTTATCAGTGACTTGGAACTTATACCAACCTTCCAAGGCATAATTACCATCTTCTGGGTTTACACCGCAAGTCAGTGATGTGGCAAAAACAGCCTGTCCGACTGCAAAGCCAAAGTCATTGCCTTTGGCGAACACATCAGTCCACTGCAGTCCAACCATCCAGGATTGGCTAACGCTGGGCCTGCCAACCGTTTGTACCCCATAGGTTGTGGTGTTGATCCCCCAGCCCAGGCTCACGGAAGGTATCCAGCCACTTTCGAGTGGCTGCCAAAATGCACTTACGCCGAACGCATTGGTTTCAGCACCAACTGCTTCCCCGTGGTCGATGGAGCTATGAACAGTTGGAGTGGTGCCTGGTACAAACTGGGTGAGCGGTTGCACATAGGACCATATCGCAGCCAGGCCCCATTGTTCTTGTTGATAACCGACTTGCACACTAGCGGTGCCACCAGACTCAGACGTGAAGAGCCCTTTTGTTGAATCCGAGCCAAGGGCTGAAACATAGTTTGCACTTACGCTCCAGCCATTGTTTTGCCACCACAGGCCAGCTCCGGGGCCAAGATTCTTGCTATAGGCAGCTGGAGCACCATTAACGGTAAAGAGGTTTAAAATGGTGTCAGCAGGGTAGACGCTGGGCCAAAGCGCCAGCATGTCTTCCTGCCCCACACGGGCCCCCACCGTGGCTGTGAATTGCTTGCCGATGGGGAATTGGTAAAATAGCTTGTCAATGCCGACAATATTTGGGCCAGCATCCTCTTCAAAGGCAACCTCTAATTCGGCGGAATTGCCAATGCCGTGGGGCTCTCCACCAAAGGCGCTTCTGCCAAAATTGCCAGCACGAAGATTAGTACGAAGTAAGTCTTTTCCGGTGAAGCTTGTATCTAAAGTCAGCTGAAGATCGTAGTTAAATGTGACATTCTCGGCGACCCCATTGACCGGGGTCCGGGGGGCGCGTTGGCTTACCGTATTTGCCGCCGAATTGTATGCACTACCGTTGTACCCCACTCCTCCTACGACAAACGTCGCAAGGCCCGAAAGCTTGGTGGTAGTGGAGAACTGCTGGGCTACCAATGTGCCCACCTTGGCCTCGAGGCCGTCAACACGGCCCTTGAGCACGGCGAGTTCCTTTTTAAACTCTTCCATCAGCCGTTGCAGCTCGTCGGTCACCTCGGTGACGCGATCGAGGCAGGCATTCAGTTGAGCAGCCGCTTCATAGCGGGTCATCGCCTGCCCACCCTTGTAGCTGCCGTTGGGGTAGCCCGCCACGCATCCGTATTTCTCCACCAGGTTGGAAAGTGCCTGGTATGCCCAGTCGGTAGGCCTTACGTCGGAGAACTGGTTGACACTGGTGACCTGATTGCTAGAGCGCCAGGCCTTGAGCTCGTCAATTTCTTGCTGCTCCATTTAGCCGTTGATGGAATCACGACTATTCAGTGAGGCCAGCTCATTGGCCGATGCGGGTGCAAGGGCACCAAAGGGCAGCAAGGGCGTAGCGGCCAGTAGCAATGACGAGCAAGCGAAGCGAAGTGACGACATTTAATACAACAAATCTGGAAGCTTGATGCTTGAGCCAACCCAAACAACGGCGTTGATTTAAAACCAAGATGCCGCCGCCAGAAAGCCCAAAATCAGCAAGATGCGTCGATTATGCCTCAACACTCCCTTGAACGTGACTCACTGGAGAGTTGTGTCAGTATTTCCTGGCTCCACTCGGCTTGTGCGTTTCCTGTCTCTGCTGTGGTGGATTTATAGCCAGGCGGGTAATCCCTGATGCGTTGCACCATCGCCTGCTGGTTATCCCGACCAAAGGAGCCAATGACGATAGCATTGCTATCAACGCTGTGATGGAGCCATGCCTGATCTATTGGTGCGCGGCGTCGATGACGACCTGGTCCAGGCGCTCAAGAAGCGGGCCGGGGCCCATGGCCGCAGCCAGGAAGCGGAACTGCGGGCGATCCTTGCAGCTGCTCTGCTGAGCCCACCGCGGCGCAATTTGGCGGAATTACTGGCTGCCATGCCGGATGTTGGGGTGGACGCCGATTTCCAGCGCCAGGACGATCAAGCGGCTGCTGCTGATGTTTTTGATTGACACCAACGTGATCAGCGAAGCCCGCAAGGGCCGCCGCGCTGATGCGGGTGTGCAGGACTTCTGGTCAACTGCTGCCCGCGACAACACCCCGCTGTTTATGGCTGCCATCACCATTGGTGAGCTGCGCCGTGGGGTGGAGTTGATTCGCCACCGGGGGGATCAACCCCAAGCCAAGCTGCTGGAACAGTGGCTAGCTGAGGTGTTGCAGACCTACGGCGATCGGGTGCTGGACCTTGATGGCGATGCGGCCCAGATCTGGGGGCGACTGCGGGTGCCCAATCCTCACAAAGCCATCGACAAACAGATCGCTGCCATCGCCCTCCTCCACGACCTCACCGTGGTGACGCGCAACGTCGATGACTTCGCTGGCTGCGGGGTGCGCCTGCTCAATCCGTTTCAGCCTGTGCCGTGATGCACCCCCCTCTGCCCCCGGGCAGGGCCACAGCCGCTGGGCCTCAAGGCCTGGCTTGGGGTGGTGTTGCATCGCTGGCATCCAACCTGGTAGCAGTCTTAATTTGGGGAATCTTCCAGACCGATCCCCTTCTTGGCGCAGGACATCCTGATCATCCTGCTGTTGATCGTGGCCAACGGTCTGTTCTCCGGCGCTGAAATCGCAATCATTTCGGCACGCCGTTATCGGCTAGAACAACTCTCCGAGAAGGGAGACCGCTCAGCCCGGGTGGCGCTGAGACTGGCCGAATCGCCTAATCAGTTTCTGTCCACGGTTCAGATCGGCATCACCTTGATCGGCATCCTCACCGGTGCGGTCGGTGGTGCCACCGTTGCTCGCCAGCTCGATTCCCTGCTGGAGCGCCTGCCTGTGCTGGCGCATTACAGCGAAGGGCTGAGCTTTGCGCTGGTGGTGGCCGTGATCACCTACTTATCGGTGGTAGTCGGCGAGCTGGTGCCCAAGCGCCTGGCCCTGGCCAATCCAGAGCGCCTGGCCTGCGCTATTGCACCCAGCATGCGCTGGCTGTCGCGGGCCAGCGGTCCGGTTGTCCATCTGCTCAGCAATTCGACCGAAGCCCTGATGAAGCTGCTGGGGGTTTCCACCACCAGCGAACCAGACATCACCGAAGACGAGATCAAGGCGATGATTCGTCAGGGTGCTGATTCGGGCGTGTTCGAAGAGGTCGAGCACGACATGGTGCAGCGGGTGCTGCGCCTTGGTGATCGCACCATCAAGACGTTGATGACCCCCCGCACTGACATCTGCTGGCTCGATGTCGAGGAGTCGCTGGAAACGAGCCTGCAGGGCATCCTCGAGAGCACCCATTCCCGTTTTCCGGTGGCCAGGGGCAACCTCGATGACTGCCTGGGAGTGGTGCGGGTCCGCACCCTGTTATCGGCAAAGATCACCGGCCAGTCGATCAACCTCGAAGAACTGATGCAGCCGCCACTGTTCATGGCCGAAAGCACCCGGGCTCTATCTGTTCTCGAGCAATTCAAGCGCACTGGTATTCACATTGCCCTGGTCACCGATGAGTTCGGCGGGATCGAGGGTCTTGTCACTCTCAATGACCTAATGGAGGGCATCGTTGGCGACCTGCCCTCGGTTGAAGATAGAGACGGACCCATGGTGGTGATCCGCGAAGACGGATCGTTGCTTGTCGACGGCGGCCTGGATCTCGACGCTTTTGCTGAGCTGATCGACCAGGACATCTTCCGCATTGATCAGAAGTGCCGATATCACACCCTGGCCGGGTTTGTGATGCATGTGCTCGAGCGCATCCCCCGCGAAGCCGACCATTTCGAGTGGCAGGGCTACCGCTTCGAGGTGGTGGATATGGATGGCAAGCGGGTCGACAAGCTGCTGGTCTCGCCCATCAACAGGGATACCCCCAGGGTGATTTCCCCTTCTCCATAGGCTGCTCACTCCAGGTGATGCACCGCATGCACCACCACGCCAAAGAGGCCTGAGCGATCAAAGACCTCCAGGTCCAAAGGAATTGCTGCCTCTCCTGGCCGCACCGGTTCAAGCAACCACTGCTCCCCCTGACGCAGTAGCGGCCGCATCAAGAAGCTGCCCTGGTGGGCAACGACAACGACATTGCCGGAGCGGGGCTCAACGCTGCGGTCGATCACCATCAGGTCGCCGTCCTTGATTCCGTGCTGGCGCATGCCATTGCCGCTGACCCGCATGTAGAAGGTGCAAACCGGGTTGGGAATCAGGGCGGCATGGAGATCCAAGCCCTCACCCAAAGAACCCTTGCAGTAGGGCACAGGCTCGCCAATGGGCAGATCGGACAACATCGAGACCTCAGCAGTAGTGCAGCCGTTCTACTGCTGGTGAGGTGGGCTGGCCCCCGGCGTCGCAATCCGCATCGAGGCACCGAAGGAGCTGCTCACTCCTCTTCTGTGCTGCCCAAAGGGATGAGCTTGATCTGCTTACGACCCAGCTTGATCTCGAACTCATCGCCTGGCTTGAGGTCGAGCAGGGCGGTGTAGGCCTTGCCCACCATGAGATTGCCGTTGAACTGGATCTTGGTCACGAAGCTGAGGCTGCGGCCACCCTTGCCACGGCCGGTGGTATCGGCACCAAGGCTTACCCCCTTAGCACCGAGCAGGGCCTCATAGAACGCGGTGAAGTTGAGGCGCTCGCCGCCGTCTTTCTTGGTGCTCACATAGCCGCACTCACGCACGAGATCTGACTTGGAGACATCGCCCAGCTCCTTGACCTTGGCGAGCAGTTCTGAACCGGTAATCATTTGATACTTGCGTGGTACCCAGAACATAACAAACCCACGTGCTGTGTCAATTCACTAAATCAATAGCCAAGCCTTTGCTTCTACTGGTTCCAGAGGCAACCAATAGCGCAGCTTCGCGATATTGCAAAAGGTGCGCGATATTGCAAAAGGTGATTGTCAGCGCAGGGATTCGCAGGCTTCTCCATCGCCATTGCCATCGAGATAGCTGTGCCCCTGGCGCAGCAGGTCCTGGGCTTTGGCATAGGAGCTGATCTCGCTGCAGCGCTAGCGGCGTCCGCGGCGGAAGTCCCAGGGCCGGGTGATGCCGCCCTCCACCTGCCAGACCCCATATCGGCGCCGGCTGGCACGGTATTCGGCGTCCAGATACTCCTGGGCATTACACCCACTGAGGTACTGGCGGTAGGCGAAGGCTTGGCCGTCTTCCACCATCGCCAGGTTGATGTTGATTTCTGCGATCACCTCCGCTACCGAGCGGCCATAGCGATCGGTGGTTTTGACCTCGAGCCTGATCTCCCGGCCGACAGGGAGCCGCTGCTGCAGGTAGCTGCGGGCCTGCTGGCCATACGTGCCTTGTGCCGTTTCCGGGGCGTCAATGCAGGCCAGCCTCACTGTCATGGCTTTGCTGGCCTGGCGGACGCGGATGGTGTCGCCATCGCCAATGGAGAGCACCATGGCCGTAACGCCCTGACCAGAGACACCAGCCGGCCAGGCAAGAGCCGTCAACGCCGCCACAACCAGCAATACCTTGCTTGCCATCGCTGGAGTTTGCACGGGCATCCTTTCCATTGGGCCTATGCATGGCCGCTGCGCCAGCCTGGAGCTCTGAACCAGCTCCCTCCACGGTGGGAGTTCCGGCCACTGGCCTGAGCTGGAGCGATGAGCACACCTGGATCGTCCAGCACTGATCCCTCCTGCTGCGAGCCCAGGGGCAAGACGATGCCTAGCCGCAGGCTTCTGCGAAGCAGCAAGGCCGGGATCAGCTCTCCAGACCCGTTTCTAGTTCCAACCCGGCTCGGCTGAGGTTCCAGCGGTAGATGGCGCTGGCCTCGGCGGAGCGGGCCACCTGGAGGTTGCGCTGGGCGATCAACAGTTCCGTGAGTGGGGAGAGGCCGGCTCGATACCGGAGCAGTGAATCCTGCACCGAACGCTCGCCGGCGGTGATGGCCGCCCGTGCGGCCCTGGTTTGGGACGCGGCTGCCCGGTGGGTGGCGAACCAGGTTTCCACGCTTTGGATGATGGCTTGCTGGGCCTGCTGGACGGTGATCTCCGTCTGGGCGGCGCGGCGCTGGGCCAGGGCGATCGACTCGCGTGTAAGACCGCCGTCATAGAGGGGCTGGCGCACGGTGATGGCGGCGCCCCAGTCGGTGAAGCTGCCGGAGGCACTGCTACTAGTGCTGACGGACGGCAAGGTCACGCTGGAACCATTGCTGGCGCTGATGTTGGGGGTGGCGCTCTGGTTTGGAATATCTAGCCAATTACCGCTGACGCCCCCACCCACCAGTAACCCCACGCTGGGCAGCCGGCCGGCCCGGGCCAGCTGCACTCTGGCGCGTTGGGCCTGCTGCAGCTGGATCAGACTTTCCAGGGCGGGGCGCTGCTCAAGGGCCTGGTTGATGCTGTCGCTCAGGCTGGGACTCCAGGCTGGATCGGGCTGGAGTGGATCGCCGGCTTCGACGCGCGTTTCGGCCGGAAGATTCAGCACCCGGGCCAGCGCACTCAGGGCGATGTCGTACTGGGCCTGAGCCTCGGCCAGCCCCTGGAGGTCGGTCTGCAGCAGGGCTTCCGCCTGAAAGGTGTCAATGCGAGGAGCCAGGCCTACACGCCGGATCGCGTTGACGTCGCTCAACACCCGCCGCGAAACCGACAGGGAGCTTTCCCAGACCGGGATCTGGGCGGCGCTCAGCTGGGCGGCGAGATAGCGGCTGAGGATGTCAAAGCGGGACCGCCGCTGCTGCTCCGCTTGCGCGGCGCGGGCCGCCTGCAGATCGGCCTGGGCCGCCTGCTGCAGAGGCCCCCGACCGAAATCCACCAAGGGCATGGTCAGGATCAGGCCCAGATTCACAAAGGTGTTGTTGATCAGGGCCGAACTGTCGGCACCGAGATTGAGGTTGAGATCGCCGATGGTGGGCAGGTTGGAGATGAAGCCGACGTCGGTCTTCACCTGGGCAAAGGTGCCCAGGGCCACCAGATCGAGTTTAGGTCGAAACCGGGAGCGGGCCAGGCCAACCAATGCCTGGTTTTCCTCCACCGTCAGCTCCTGACTGCGCAGGCTGAGGGAGCCGCCCAGGCCCAGCTCGAGAGCCTGCGCCCGGCTGAGCACCAGGGGAGGGGTGGCTGCCAGAACCCCCTGGCCCGGCGCCAGGCCGAGGATCACCGCTGCGAGCGCACTCATCCAGCGGGATCGCCGACGCAAAGCTGCAACAGGAAGAATTACGGGTACGGTAAGGCCACTTCCTCAGTGGCAGCGCAGCAGGGCGGCATGGCAGCAATGGACCGGGCGCTGAGCCTGCTGCCGATGGCTCTGGTGACGGCGATCAGTGGAGCCTGGGCCCTCTCGCCGAGCGTGGCCGTGAAGGTGGAGGGCAGTGCGGTGCTGCTGCAACCCGACAGCCGCGTCGGGTTTTACGCCCGATCGGCAGGCCAGGTGCAGGCCTTGCCCAGGCGGGTTGGCGATGCCGTGCGTCAAGGCGAGCTGCTGGCCACCTTGAATCGGGTGGACCAGGCGGCGCCGGGCGCTGGTGCGGTGGGTGCGAACCCCGATGCCCTGGTGCGGCAGGGGCAGGCCATCGTCCGTCAGCAGCAGGCGATCCGGGCCCAGATCGCTACCCTGCGCACCACCAACCAGCCGGTGCAGAAGCAGTTGCAGGCGCTCGAAACCCTGCGCCGCGATGAGGTGATCCCCCGGTACAGCCCGCTGTGGGTGGGAGCCCAGGACCTCTACCTGCGCAACCAGAGCCAGATCAAGGCCCTGGAGGGCCAGCTGGCCCAGCTCGATGCCAATCGGGCCGAACTGGAGGGGCAGGAGGATGCCCAAGCGGTGCTGGCACCGCGCGCTGGCTTGCTGTTGAGCCTGGCGGTCAGCCCTGGACAGGCGGTGCTGCCGGGCCAGCGGCTGGGCACCCTGGGCCCCGGGCCGCTGCAGGCCCGGCGTCCGCGGCTGGTCACGGCGCTGTTCAGCGATGCCGATGCGGTGCGCCTGCGGCTCGGCGAGTCGATCCAGCTGGATCCCCTGCTGCAGACCCGCGAGCGCTATGGAGGCACGGCTGAGCGCTACGGATCGCTGGAGGGAAAAATTGTGGCAATCTCGCCCGCCACCGCCGATTTAGCGGAGGTGAGCCGGGTGGTGGGGGATCCGGAGGTGGCGATGAGCCTGATTGCCCGCAGCCGCCAGGCGGCCTTTGGTGAGGGCGGTGACCCCCTGGCCACCGCCGCCGACAAGATCAGCTCGCCGGTGCAACTGGTCACCGTGGAATTGGAGCCGGCTGACAACCCGAGCGGCCTGCGCTGGAGCAGCGGCCGGGGGCCCGATCTACCGTTGGAGAACGGCACGCCCGCGCGGGCCAAGGTGGAGGTGGAGCGGCGCTCCCTGGTGAGCTTTGTGTTGCCGTTCCTGCGCTGGCTGGGGGGTGCGGAGCGATGAATAACCGTGAGCGTTGGTTGAGCCCCTGGCGTCAGCCTGCCCCCTGGATTGCGCTGCTGCTGCTGGTGATCGCCGCCATCAGCTCGCCGCCGCGGCTGTGGTTCTGGGTGGCGCTGCTGCTGGTGGTGTTGCTAGTGGGCTGGGCCAGGGCGTTGCGTTCCCCCCGCTCCTGAATGGTGCAGTTGCGCGGGGCCCTGGTGATCGCTCTGGCGGTTGGGCTGACCAGTGCCGTAGGCGATGGCATCAACCTCAGCGGTGAGGCCATCGCCTACGGCGCGGTGATCGCGGCAGTGATCGTGCGATCCGATTTCAGCCGTTGGCCCCTGGCGATCTACCCGGTGCTGCTGGTGGTGGTCGGTTTTTGCATGGCGATCGGCGTTGTGCTGGGGCTCGCCCTGAGTGCGGTGCCCCAGGTGTTTTTATTTGGGCTGGTGGCGGCGTTGATGCAGCTGTTCGCCCTGCTGCTGCCGGGGAAATTGCGGATGCTCTCGGGCGTTGTGGCGGTGGCGGGCGTGCTGCCGCTGCTGAGCAGCGCACCCAGCTGGAGTGACTGGGGCCAGGAGTTGCTGGCGATTGCCCTGGGCATGGCGATCGGCACGGCGCTGCAGCTGGCCTTCTCCCCTGCCGTGATCCCCGCCTCTGAGAGCCCCGCAGCGGGCCCCGCCCCAGAACCGGCTGAGCCGCCTCTGGCGGAGCGGGTGATGGCAGGCCTGCGGTCGCCGTTCTTCTGGCGCAAGCTCGTGTTTGCCAGCCTGGCCCTGGCCATCGGCCAGGGGGTGGGCGCGACCACCCCGAAATATCTCTATTTCGGGGTGGTGCTGTTGCTGAACGACAGCATCGGCGACACCCTCGGCCGGGTGCGCGACCGGATGGTGGGTGTGTCGTTCGGCATTCTGATGCCGTTGTTGGTGTTCAACACCCTGGGGATCGGGGCGATGCAGAACGGCCTGGTGATGGGCGGCACGGCTGCGTTGGTGATGGCGTTGAACAAGGCGAGTTATCTGCGCACGGCGTTGATCTCCAGCGGGGTGGCGTTTGTGGGCTACGGGCCGCTGGTGGCTTGGTATATCCCGAACCGCTGGATTGATTACCTGATGGGCTGTGGTCTGGCGCTGGCCGTGGGGCTGCTGCTGTTTCCCAACAGTGCGCTGCGTCGCTACAACCAACTCAGGGCAGATCCGGCCGCCAGCAGCGAGCAGCTGCAACGGCTGCTGCCGGCGGCGCGGGAGGAAGCGCGCTGGCTCGGGGTGCCCTTGGCTGAGCCGCTCCCACCAGCGTTATCGGCCAAGGATTCTGCCTGATGGAGCGCATCCCGTTGCTGCAGCGCCATCGCCGGCTTGCGGCTGCCGTTGCCCTGGGCGTGCTGGCCGCGGCCGCACCGGCTTGGGGCCAGGGCCGGCAACCCCAGGCCCCTGGAATGTGCCTGGGGTTGCCGGCGCAGCTGGGCATCGCGGTGGGCATGCTGATCCTCACCTCCCTGATTCACACGCTGGTGACGGTGATCCAGGCGGAGTGCACCCACCGGCAACGGCTCGACGCCTGGTGTGCGCCGCGCAGCCGGCGGCGTCTGTTGATGATTCTGGCCATGGCCCTGCTCACCGCCCTAGCGCTGTGGGTGGAAATCCTGCTCTGGGCCCTGCTGTATCAGGGGCTTGGCTTGTTTTCGGGGTTGGAGGGCAGCCTCTATTTCTCCGGCATCACCTTCACCACGGTTGGCTATGGCGACATGACCCTGCCGGCATGCTGGCGCCTGCTCAGCGTTGCCGAGGCGGTGAATGGGGTGTTGATGGCGGGCTGGAGCACGGCCCAGCTGGTGTATGTGGTGCAGCGGATTATCACGATGCGGCTGGAAGTGGAGGGGCGCCTGCCCAGCCCGTCTAGATCCCAAGGTGGTGCGCCGGATTAAGCGCAGCCACCGGCATGACGATCTACGTGCTCAGCGGTCTGTTCTTCAGAGCTTTGCTTGCGGTGCCTTAGCCCTGCTCCCAGCGGAAGCCTTGATCTTCCCAGGCTTTCGGATCTTCGATCGGCTCGAGATGAGTGAACACATGCGTGCGGGTCAAGGTGGCCGCCACCTTGTGCTCCAACTGATCGCAGAGGTCGTGGCCTGCCTGCACGCTCCAGTGACCAGGCACGAGCACGTGGAATGACACGAAGCGACGGGAACCAGCCACGCGGGTGCGCAGCGCATGGAATTTGATCTCGTCTGTTTCACAGCTGGCCAGCAGATCTTCGAGAACCTGTTGCTCGGGATCGGACAGGGAGCGATCCAGCAGGCCGGAGGCGGTTTCGTGAAACAGCTTCCAGCCAGTGACGACGATGTTCAGCGCCACGGCGATCGCAATCAGGGGGTCGAGAATCGTCAGGCCGGTGAGCTTCACCAGGCCGATGCCCAGAACCACACCGAGGGAGGTCCAGACGTCGGTGAGCAGATGGTTGGCATCGGCGCGCAGGGTGATCGAATCAAAGCGCCGCGAGGCTTTCAACAGCACCCAGGCCACCAGACCATTCAGCGCGGTTGCCAGCAGGGAAATGACCAGGCCGATGCCCAGCTGCTCCAGCGGTTGGGGCTGCTGCAGGCGGCCAATGGCGGTGTGCATGATGGCGAGAGCTGCCACCACGATCAGCACACTTTCCAGGCCGCTGGAGAAGTATTCAGCCTTGAAGTGGCCGTAGGGGTGGCTGCGATCGGCAGGTTTGGCCGCGAGGGTGAGCGCCCAGATCGCGCCAAGGGCTGCGACCAGGTTCACGCCCGACTCCATGGCATCGGAGAGCAGGCCCACCGACCCGGTCAGGCGCCAGGCCAGCGTTTTCAGCACGATCGTCGCGACCGCTGCTGCCGTCGACAGCAGCATGTATTGGCGGGGGGACGCGAAGACCATGGGCGCGGGAAGTGCTCTCTCAGCTAAGCCAGTGTTGGTGATGGCGGACCAGACTGCTTGTCGTGGCGGCGACGGAAGGCGGTTTCCGATTGGATCAGCCTTTTGCCTACTCGAGCGCTAGTAGGCCAAGGCAATAGGGAAGGCCACCTCCGGCGCCCAGGCCCGCTGACGCACCAGGTCGCCACTCCAGCCCTCATAAAGCTCCCCAGATGACGTTCAACACAATTCAAAGAGCAGCAGGTCTGCTCCACCTGACCCTGCAGTGAAGCCCTCCAGCTTGCCGGCGTCGTAGCCCAGACCATCACCCTGCTGCAGGGGATGGCCATTGGCCTCCCCGGCCCCATCAATCAGCTGGATCCAGCCCTGGCGGCCTGTGCCAATGGCCAGGCTGCGCGTCTCGCCTGCACCTGGCTGAGCCCGCCAGAGGCGCACCGGCCGGTGGATCGCCATGGCGCCATCGGCCTGCTCGGGATCCAGCAGGGGAGTCCAGCCGGGACCGATGGCGAAGGGTTTCTGCTCGTAGTCCGGGGCGATGCCGGTGCTACTGGGCACGATCCAGATCTGCAGCAGCCGGCATGGCTTATCGCCCTGGTTGATTTCGCTGTGCACCACACCGGTGCCTGCGCTCATGCGCTGCACCTCGCCGACGCGCAGCACCTCGGCGTGGCCCATCGAGTCGCAATGGTTGAGCTGGCCCTCCACCATCACGGTCAGGATCTCCATGTCGCGGTGGGGGTGCATGCCGAAGCCTGTGCCGGCGGCGATCGTGTCGTCGTTGATCACCCGCAGCGGCCCATAGCCCATCCAGGCTGGGTCGTAATGACTGGAAAAGGAAAAGCTGTGCCAGCTGTCGAGCCAGTCGAGCTGGCTGTGGAAACGCTCGGCGGCCGGGCGAAATACCAGGCCTGAGGAGGTGGTCATGGTTGGGAAATATGGATGTGGTGCAGGTGCGTGATCAGATCAGCGATGGAGTCGTCCTTGGCCGGATTGTCGCTGTTGCTCGACAGCTGGCGGCCCACCACATGGGCACCGAGATGGGCCAGCTGCAGCCTCATGGCCGTGAGCACGCCATAGCCGCCGCCGCCGGAGTGGGTGGCGATCACCACGGGGCGGCAGTTGAAGAGGGCCCGGAAGTCGCTGCCCTGCACCGACAGCCAGGCGATTGCACTGGTGAGCACCGGCGGGATCGAGCCGTTGTATTCCGGCGAGCAGATCACCCAGCGCGGAGAGGCTGCCAGCTGGGCCTCCAACGCCGCCAACACTGGCGGTGTGCCGGCGGCCTGGGCTCGCGGGGTGAAAAGCGGCAGGTTCATGGTGGTGAGATCGAGCACGGCAGCGCTTTGGCCCTGCTGGCGGGCGGCCGCTGCGAAGCGCTCAGCCAGCTGCAGGTTATGGCCGTTGCTAGCGGCGATCACCAGTACATCTGTGGAGGTTGGGGTACTCATGGCTGGGGCTCCAGGGTGGAGTAATTGGTATAGCCAGCGTGGCCGGTGCGGAAGCAGCTGGCGAAATCCGGGGCAATGAGGGGCGCCAGCACCGTATCGATTGTCGAACTGCTGCTTAACGACTGGACAGGCAGTATCAGCGCTGGCGTTGCCTGGTTCGTGTTTCTGCTGATGGAGCTACGGCTGCCCTTAGCCCGCAGCCCGAGGACTTATCCGCAGCTCGGGATAGCCGGTGGCAGTATCCAGTTCCCGCCAGAAATGCCATTCCGGCAGCAGGCAAACCACCAACTCGGTGGTGGTGCGCACCAGGGAGCCGGTGCAGAGGTGGCCGCCGATCACGGCGCCCCTGCTGTCGGCCACAGCAATGTGCAGATGGGCGCCATCGGGCGAAAGGGTGCCGGCCAGGCTGAGTATCTCCAGCTCACCGTGGATGGTCGTGTCCTCAGCAGCCCCCGCAAAGGGCAGCTGGGCGACCGAGAGGCTGCCCACGGCGCTAATCACGCAGCCCGCCTGCTCCTGCTGCTCGCCCATCCAGGTTTCCAGCGTCTGCCGGAGGTCGTCTCCCGGCGCAAGCCGCAGCGGCACCACCTTCATGGGGTTGGCCCCTCCACAAGCCCCTGGACCATCACCAAGGCATCCACATAGCCGGCATTGGCCACATGGGCGCCGAGGCGCAGGGAGTTGGGCTTGAGGTAAAAAGTGCCCACCCCATCCCCATAGCCAAAACAAATTAATTGACCAGAACTAAACAGTAAGCAGTAAGCAGTAAGCAGTAAGCAGTAAGCAGTAAATATTCAGCTCACCAGCTCCAACTCCTCAAGCAATCGCCGTTGGGCCGCAGCGGGCACAAAGCGGTGGGCCGCCATGGCGCCGCTCACGGCTACGGGGGGTACGCCAATTCCGGGGAATACGCCCGCACCGCAGAGCGCCAAGCCTTTGATCGGGGTGCCGCCGCCGGGGAAGGCTCCGCGGTTGGCGGGCCAGGCGGGGCCATAGCTGCCCTGGTGCACCCGCAGGAAGTCGCGATGGCTGAGGGGGGTTCCCTGCAGCTCAAGCACCACCCGCTCGTGCCAATCGGGCACCAGTTGATCGAAAACGCCATGGAACACACCGCAACGCTCGCGGCGCAGCTCCTCATAGGCGGGGGTGCCCCGCTCCAGATCCTTCCATAGCTCCCAGGGTTCGTTGGCTGGCGTGTATCCGTGCAACACCTGGTGGCCCGGCGGTGCCAGGGAGGGATCCAGCCGCGACGGCATCGACAGCACCACCATGTTGCGCTCAGCCCTGATGCCCCGCTGCCAATCTCCCACCCACACATGGTGGATGGGCAGCTCGGCCAGGCCTTCATCTTTGAAAGCCAGGTGCCAGTGAAGAAAGCTGGGACAAGCCGGCGCAGCCAGAAGCTTCTGGCGCCAACGCTCCGGTGCACTGCCCTTACCCAGCAGGGCGGCCGTATCCCATGGGCTGGCATTACTAATAACTCCGTGGCGGGCGTTCAGCCGTTCGCCGCTGACAAGGCGCACCCCCGTGGCCCGCCCCCCCGACAGTTCGATTTCAGCCACCGCCGCGCCCGTGCGCAGCTCGCCCCCATGGCGGCGGATGCCCCGCACCAATGCGTCCACCACGGCGGGGCTGCCACCTATCGGGTAGTCCAACCCCGCATCGGGCTCAAACCACTCGCCAAACAGGGTGGCCATGGCGGCTGCACTGGTCTGATCAGGCTCCAGGCCGGAGATCAGAAAACACAGCATCTCCACCCAATGGAGCAGAAAGGGATCGCGCAGATGGCGGCGGGCCATAGGCCCAAAAGCTCCGCCCAGCGCTGCCAGCTGGCCCGCCTGGCCGATCAGCCCCAACCCCTGGCTGCCAAGAGTGGTGAGCAGGCCAGCACCGGGGCGCAGGGCCAACAGCGGCAGCGATCCGGCGGCGCGGCACAACGGGGCCATGGCCACCAGAAAGTCCTGCCATTCAGCGGCGACCGCTGGCCCCCGCAGGCTGCGGAGCACCTCCAGAAATGGATCCAAACCCACGCCAACCCGAAGATTGCCCTCGGGCAACAGCAGGCCCCACTCCGAGTAGCGGGTCACCGGCACGCTTTCACCCACGGCCCGCAGCACCTGGGCCAGGGGGTTGGCACTAGGCCAGCGGCCCAGCCCGCTCCAAAGCGAGGGGCCAGACTCGAAGTGGAAGGGTCCCCGTCGAAAACCATGGGCGGCGCCGCCGGGCTGGCTGTGGGCCTCCAGCACCTGCACCTCCAGCCCGTGGCGCGAGGCGATGGCGGCGGCACAAAGGCCCCCCAGGCCACTGCCGATCACGATTAGATCCGGCATCGCCCCTCTCGCTCGCGGCAGCAAAGCAAGCAAGCGTCCCTACTTAGCAGCGTCAGATCAACCATCAACCCGACCCTAAGAGGCGCGATAGGCCCACGGGTTGGCGCCAACACCTACAGGGTCAGATTTGGACACACTGCACTTGTGCTTCGCGTCCGGTGCTGGCGAGCATGACTTACAGAAAATCAAGCATGTTCAAAATTAGAAGCAAACCGGGGTTTTGGTCACCCCAAACGGCTGCTAGGAGTTAAATGTATGGCGAACAAAATCCACTCCCGTGATGGGCATCCCACCTGTTCACCCCAATGAGAGCAACCCAAGGCAGGGCGCTTGTTCCACCAATAATCTGAGCCCAGAGTGTTGCGCCATTCTGGAGCGCATTCCTGGGGCAGGGCTGAAAGGGCCGGGCTATCCGGAAAATGTGTTGGGCCAGCTGATGCACAGCCCAGACCTGCTTGCCCCCTTTCTGAATTGGTGGGTCACCAGCAAGAGCTCGATGTCGTTCGGTGAGCGGCAGCAGGAGTTGGTAATCCTGCGGATTGGCTGCCTCTATGCAAGCGATTACGTCTGGAAGCACCACGTTTTAGTGGCCAAGGAGTTTGGTGCCAGTGATGAGGAAATTGAAGCGGTGCGGATGGGTCGCTTTGAGGCTTTCAACGGCCTTGAGAGGGCCTTGCTCACGCTGACAGAAGCCATGGTGGAAGAGCGCACCGTATCTGCTGAACTTTGGTCTGAATACGGCAGCCAATTAAGCGCCCAGCAGGTGGTGGATCTGATCGGCTTGGTTTCCCAGTACGTACTGTTCGCCCTCACCAACAACGTGTTGCAGGTGCCGATTAAAACATCGATGCCCCATGTACCTGGCTTAACCCAACCATAGACAATCACCACTGGCGCAGTTAAGCCACACTTTGCTGAGGAATTGCTAGCCATGAAGCAGACTTAATCAAAGGAAAAGTAAATGGCCCCAGGAACCACTGTGGTGGTGGGAGCTGCCCACGGCATCGGTGCAGCAATCGCCCGTCGTGTTGCCGGGGAGGCCTGGACCGACAGGCGCGTGATCGCTGGCATTTCCGATGAGCCAATGGATGCTCTGGCCAACGAATTGCGCCGTGATGATCTACAAGTGGATGTGGTACAAGTTGGCCTCGCCGATCAAACCTCCATTGCGGCGCTCGTGGTTGCAACCGCAGAGGCCGAGCAGGTAGCTGCGGCGGCGACCTCTTTGTTGTCTCCTGATTCGGCGCAAATTGCCTTTCACGATCTTTACATCGATGGCGGCGAGACCCTCGGGATTTAAGCCCCTCACTTCTAATTGAAGGGATCCCGTGGCTGGCTCAGCAATTACAGCCACCTCAGGGATTTTGTTTTGTAAGTACTGATTGCGGGCTAAAGCGCACTCAGTAGTAGCGGCTGAATCAGTCCCCACATGGGCCAGAAACCGCAGTAGCTCGCTCTGGGACACGGCAGCTCAGCAATACCTGCAACATAAAATTGCCGGGAGGAGCTTCACTGGCTCTTGAAGCGATAGCCGCCTGATTACCAGCCCAGCGGGCTTCCTTCAAGTGAAGTTGAAGGACTGGGGAGAGATTGCCTCACCACAGGCCTCGGATCGGCTGGGGCTCTGGGGCCGGCACTACCACCGGAGCTGGGGCGGGCTCGGGCTGAGGGGCAGGGGCCGGAACGGCCGCCACGCTGCGGGTGGCACCGCCCCAGCGGAACTTGACGCCACCACCCACGTCCCAGGCGGTGCCACCGGAATACAACCCGGCGCCGCCCCGCACATAGAAGGTGGTGTTGTCGCTGAGGGTGTAGGCCAGTTGCCCCTGCAGGCCAAGGCCACTGCTCTGCACCAGGGAGCCGGTGGCCTGGGTGGCCTGGCTGCCGCTGCCGCTGCTGACCACCGTGGCGGGCTCTCCGCCTAGGAAGCCAGCGCCCAGCCAGCTCACCCGCAAGGATGGTGTGATCAGGTTCTTGCCTTGCTGCATCGGCGCCCGCCAGGTGAAACCGATGTCGGCGGTGCCAACGGTGCTGCTGCTGGAGGGCAGCAAAAAGCTCTGGTTGGTGGTGCCATCGGGAATGCTCACCTGGCCGAAGGACAGGCTGGAGGTAGTGAGTAGGGCGCTGGGTTCGAGCAACTGGGTGTCGGACAGACGGATGCGTCCACCAAAATTCAGTGCCGTGTTGAAAGCACTGCCACTGCCGGAAGGGGAGCTGGTGCGGACACCGGCGGCATTACTGCTGCTGATGGCAAAGGGTTGTTGGCTGCTCAACCCATCGCCACCGATCGCAGCACTGATGAACCAGTCCGGACGGGACCACTGGGCAAACAGACCGCCGCCGCCCCAGGTGAGATCGGAGGATTGGCCGCTGAAGCTGGTGCCGTTGATGAACAGGGAGCCTCCATCGGCCGAGCCCTGACCAAAGCGTCCGAAGACGCCGGCAACGAGATCACGGCTGAAGGCGTAATCGAGCCGGAGGCCCAGCTGGGCCCCGTCGAAACCGGCCTGCCCGGCACCGGCACGCCGAATGGCAGCGGCGGCAACAGCACCGGCAGCACCACCCCGGGTGCCTCCGGCACCGCCACGGGCGAGCGGGATGGCAGTGGTGGCAGCCTCAACAACTACGCCAAAAGCGCCAGCCAGTCGGTGGTGAGCCAGGCCCTGGATGCCATCAAGAGCACCCGGCTCACCTCCGAGGCCCACACCAGCGGCAACGACGTGGTGATCGGCGAGATCGTGCGCTATCGGCTCAAGACGGACCTCCCCCAGGGGACCGTGGGCAAAGCGACCATGCGCGACGTCCTGCCCTCCGGACTGACCTTCCTGGCCGACAACACGGCAAAACTGGCCTTCGTCGCCGCCAATGCTGCCGATCTGAGCTGGAACCAGGGGGTGATCGATCCGTACTACCTGCCGAGCATCGGCAACAACAACACGGTGATCCCCACCGCCAGCTACGCGCCAACGATCGCGGGGCAGACGCTGAGCTGGGATCTGGGAGAGCTCGTGAACCGCAACACCGATCCGACGCAGATCGAATCGGTGCTGATCGAGTTCAACGCCCTGGTGGCGAACGTGGCCGGCAACCAGGCCGGCACCACCATCACCAACAGCTTCATCGCCAGCGCCGGCCTCAACGGCGCTGTGGCGGAGAGCACCTCGAGCGCCCCGCCCCTATTGGTGCGAGAACCACTGCTGCAGACCGACAAGACGGTGGTGCTCCAGAAGACCGGGGCCAGCGGCAACGCCAACCCCACCCCCGGCGACACCCTCGTCTACACCGTGGTCATCCGCAACACGGGTACGGCCAAGGCCTTCAACCTCAGCGTTGACGACAATCTCGATGCCCTAGGCATCAACTTCGATCTCAGCGGAGCGCCCACCGTTGTGCAGAGCCAGCCGGCGGCGCCAGCGGTGATCGACACCTCGATCTTCAGCGGCAGCAACGGCCTGAGCGACCGCATCCAGCTAGAGGTGCCTGAGCTGGACATCAACCAGTCGGTCACCATCACCTATCAGGGGGTATTGGCAGCGACCCTGCCACCGGGCACAGCCCTCTCCAACAGTGCCAGTGTCAGCTACACCAGCCTGCCGGGCACAGGCACAGCCAACGGCAGCGACGGCAACAGCACCGGCAGCAGCACTCCAGGGGCATCGGGCGCTGCCAACGGCGAGCGCAACGGCAGCGATGGGCCGGGCGCTCTGAACGACTATCTCAGCAGTAAGACCGTGATCCTTGTCGCCAACCGCCCTCCGGTGGCAGCGAACGACACCGGCGCCGCGATCGAAGCCGGTGGTCGCTTCAACAGCGTCGCCGGCTCCAACGCCAACGGCAACCTGCTGAGCAACGACAGCGACCCCGATCCCGCCGATAACCCGCTGACCATCAAGGGAACGGTGACCGGCATCCGAACGGGAGCCAGCGAGGGAGCGGGCAGCGCTGGGACCCTGGGATCGCCACTGATGGGAATCTACGGGCAGCTGATTGTCAATGTCGACGGCAGCTTCACCTACAACATCGACAACAATCACCCCATTGTTGATGCCCTCGATCCTGGCGCCAGCCTCAGCGAATCGTTCAACTACACCGTCTCCGATGGGGCGTTGAGCGATATCGGGCTGCTCACCATCACGATCCAGGGCGTCAATGACGCCCCCGTGGCAGACGACGACAACGGCGTGTCCATCGAAGCGGGGGGCACCCTCAACGGCACCCCCGGGGCGGATGCCAGCGGCAATGTGATCAGCAACGATCGCGATGTTGACAACGCCGATGGCAACAATCTGGTGGCACCACCCCAGGGCAAGGTGTTGTCGTTCCG
This sequence comes from Cyanobium sp. BA5m-10, assembly GCF_024346255.1. NCBI lineage: Bacteria > Bacillati > Cyanobacteriota > Cyanophyceae > Synechococcales > Prochlorococcaceae > Cyanobium > Cyanobium sp. BA5m-10. The sequence continues at coordinate 44,583 of NZ_JAGQCP010000022.1, forward strand.
CACCGGAGGCAATGAGGGATCCGGAACCACGGGCAACCTGGGTGCGGCACTCAAGGGCCTGTATGGCTCGCTGACACTCAATGCCGATGGCTCCTACCACTATGTGCTGGACAACAGCAACCCCACGGTGGATGCACTCAAACCCGGTGACACACTCACCGAGTTGTTCAATTACACCCTGCTGGATCACCCGGGTGGCCTGAGTGATACCGCTGTTCTGACCCTCACGATCCTGGGCAGCAATGATGCCCCGGTTGCGTTTAACGATGTAGGTGCGGCGATTGAGGCAGGCGGCACCCTAAACGGCACCCCTGGAGCTAATGCCAGCGGCAACGTGCTGGTCAACGACACCGATGTCGACTCCAAAGACACGCCCGCGCGCAACGGCTTCGTCGAATCCTTCCGCACCGGAGCGACCGAGGGATCAGGCACAGCCGGCACCATCGGTGCGCCCTTGCAGGGCCTGTATGGATCGATCACCTTCCAGGCCAACG
>NZ_JAGQCP010000023.1:0-44424 GCF_024346255.1 Cyanobium sp. BA5m-10
CAGCGACTCAGAAAACTTACAACACCGTCGGCTCTCGCCTTCTTCGTCGTAAGCCTGCTCGCTTCGGGATCTTCCCCCTTGCGCGCAGTCCAAAAACATATCACCTCCAACGCCCTTCTGGCAAGGACCCGTATCGAGCGCGACAGCGCATCAAGCCAAAACCATTGCGGCCAGGCATGTAGGTGCATTCCATTTGCTGCCTTCCCCCTGGCGCCGCTGCAGGCCTTTCAGCGCCAATTGCGCCAAGAGTTGGCCAATAGGGAAGCCACTGGGGCAGGGAGGCTCCCAGAGCTCTGCCAGGGACGGGCCAAAGCAGCTGAAAGAGCCTCTCTATTCATGCCATAAAAAAAGCCGCGACCGAAGTCGCGGCTCAATGAGGGGACCTAGACAGAATGCCTAGGCTGATTTGCTCCTAAATCTCAGAACAGACCAAGGGTGAGTGACTTGTCGATCGGCATAGCTGCGCCAATGCCGAGATAAATCGCAAACACCGTGCCGAACAAGAAGGTGGCCATGGCCACGGGCCTGCGGAAAGGATTCTGAAACTTATTGAAACTCTCGATGAAAGGCACCAGCATCAGGCCCAGGGGGATCATCGTCTGCAGGGCAATGCCCAAAAGCTTGTTAGGAACGACCCTGAGGATCTGGAAGACCGGATACAGGTACCACTCAGGCAGGATCTCGAGAGGGGTTGCAAACGGATCAGCCTTGTCGCCCAGCATGGCCGGATCCATGACTGCCAAACCAACCATGCAGCCAATGGTCCCGAGGATTACCACGGGGAACATGTAGAGGAGGTCGTTGGGCCAGGCTGGCTCACCGTAGTAATTGTGACCCATGCCCTTCGCCAACTTGGCGCGGAGCTTGGGATCGGTGAGATCAGGCTTCTTAAGGATGTGCATGGCAGCTGCCGGCAGCAGGGATCTTTGTAGTAATGGTGTGGAGCTTAAGGGGTGAGATTCGGGAGGCGAGAGGCCTCGAATCAATAGGTCACAAGGGACCAGAGATGCCCTGCTTCCGGATCATCAGGAAGTGCATCAGCATGAAAACGGCAAGCAGCCAAGGCATCACAAAGGTATGCAGACTGTAAAAGCGGGTCAGAGTGGACTGACCAACGCTCTCTCCACCGCGGAGAAGCTCAACCATGAAATCACCGATGACCGGCACAGCCGCAGGGACTCCAGAAACAATTTTGACGGCCCAGTAGCCGAGTTGATCCCAAGGCAAGGAGTAGCCGGTAACGCCGAAGGAAACGGTGATCACCGCCATGGTGACGCCAGTAACCCAGGTGAGCTCCCTGGGACGCTTGAAACCACCGGTGAGATAAACGCGGAAGACGTGCAGGATCAGCATCAGCACCATCATTGAGGCGCTCCAGCGGTGCACAGACCTGATCAACCAGCCAAAGCTGACGTCGGTCATCAGGTACTGGACAGAGGAATAGGCCTCGGCCACCGTTGGCTTGTAATAGAAGGTCATCGCAAACCCAGTGGCGAACTGGATAAGGAAGCACACCAGGGTGATGCCGCCCAGGCAGTAAAAAATGTTGACGTGGGGGGGCACGTATTTCGACGAGATGTCGTCGGCAATCGACTGGATCTCAAGGCGCTCGTCGAACCAGTTGTAAACCGGGTTCGAAGCCTGTCCGGAGTTTCCAGCAGGAGTGTTCGCCATGCAGCTGGGGTATTGGTTGAGAGATCCTACCGATGACCTCGAGCCGCTTGTGAGTGTCCAGCCCTCTAAGCCAGCGCCTTCTCAACCGTTTGCAACAGCCGTGAAAAACCTTTTGGCAACACTGCTGCAGCGTTTGCTTGGCCCCGTGCTGGCCCTAGCCCTGCTGGCAGCCTCCGGCGCCTCGGCCTTGGCCCTCAGCGATACCCAGCAGCTGGTGGTTGAGGCATGGCGCCTAGTGAACCAGAGCTACGTGGATCCCGGACGCTTTGAAACGGTGCATTGGAAGCGGCTGCGCCAAAAAGCGCTCGAGCAACCAATCAACAGCTCAGGAGATGCATACGACGCCATCGAATCAATGCTCACCCCCCTTGGGGATCCCTACACCCGCCTTTTGCGGCCTGCCGACTACGCCACCCTGCGCTCCAACACTCAGGGCACCGTGACCGGAGTGGGACTGCAGCTGGGCTTGCGCAGCAACGACCAAGCAGTCGTTGTGATCGCCCCACTGGACGGCTCCCCCGCCGCTGAAGCCCTTATCCCTAGTGGCGCCGAGGTACTGCAGGTAGATGGCCAGAACACTGGGGGGCTGGGGCTGGAACGCACCGCAGCCGCCCTGCGCGGCCCCGCCGGGAGCCGGGTGCTGGTGCAACTCAACATGCAAGGACAGCCGCGCGAAGTGGAGCTCGAACGGCGTGAGGTGGAGCTGCGTCCTGTGCGCAGCAAGCGGCTGCGGGTGGGAGAGCACACGCTCGGCTACCTACGTATCACCCAATTTTCTGAACCGGTGCCCCAGGACGTGCAGGAAGCCCTCGCCGATCTCAACAGCAAGGCGATCGAGGGACTGATTCTTGATCTGCGCAACAACTCCGGCGGGCTGGTGAGCGCCGGCTTAGCCGTGGCCGACGACCTGCTCAATGGCGAGCCCATCGTGGAAACCCAGGACCGTGATGGACTCAGCTCGCCCCAACAGGCCAACCCCGGCATGCTCTTCGACGGGCCGATGCTCACCCTGGTGAACGGCGGCACAGCTAGTGCCAGCGAAATCCTGGCGGGAGCACTTCAAGACAATGGCCGCAGTGAGCTGGTGGGAACTCAAACCTTCGGCAAAGGGCTGATTCAGACCCTGATACCCCTGGGCGACACCAGTGGCCTGGCCGTAACCGTGGCCCGTTACCTCACCCCCAGTGGCAGGGACATTCAGCACCAGGGAATCGCACCGGATCTAGTGCTGCCCGAACCCGAACCCTTAGATCCCGGCGGTGAGGGTGACAGCTGGCTCGATGCCGCGGGCCGCTTGCTGGCCAGCCGGCTGGAAGCGACCCTCTGAATATGGGAGAGCGCACTTATCACGATCCACTGCACGGAGCGATTCGACTCGATCGCACCGATCCAGCTGAAGCCCTGGCCATCGACCTGATCGATTCCGCTCCCTTCCAGCGCTTGCGCCGAGTACGTCAATTGGGCCCAGCCTTTCTGACCTTCCATGGAGCCGAGTCCAGCCGCTTCACCCATTCCCTCGGGGTGCTGCACCTAGCCCGCCTAGCCCTGCAACAGCTGGAGCGCCACCACCTTGAACTGGCGGAACATCGAGCCGTGCTCTACGCCGCGGCCTTGCTGCACGATGTGGGCCATGCTCCCCTAAGCCACTCCGGCGAGGAGATGTATGGGCTGCACCACGAGGCTTGGTCGGGGCGTCTGATCCGGGAGCATCCGGCCTTGCGCGACCGCCTCGAAGCCCACTCCCCCGGCACGGCCAGCGTCGTGGCCGACCTGCTAGAGCACGGCCGCCACCCCTGCCCAGCGATCAAGGCCCTAGTGAGCAGCCAGCTGGACTGCGACCGGCTTGATTACCTGGTCCGCGATAGCTACAGCACGGGCACTACCTACGGGCGACTGGATCTCGAGCGGATCCTGGCCGCCTTCACCTTGGCTCCCGATGGCCAGCTGGCGATCACCCCAAAGGGCCTGATGGCCGTGGAGCACTACCTGGTGGTGCGCAACCTGATGTATCGCAGCGTCTACAACCACCGGCTCAACGTGGTGTGCAACTGGCTGCTCAACCAGGCCATCGCCACCGCCCGACGCCTGGGACCAAAGCGAGTTTGGGCCGACCAGGTGATGGGCCGCTGGCTGTGGCACTGCGACGCTCTCGATCTGGAGTCATTTCTTGCCAACGACGACATCCGCACTGGCTACCACCTGATGCGCTGGATGGAAGAGGGCCCGGACGAACTGCAGGATCCTTGCGGTCGGCTGCTGGAGCGGCGTCTACTCAAGGCCACCGATGTGAGTCACTGCAGCCCCGCCCAGCGACTGGAGCTCCTGGCTGCAGCGAGGCAGTTAAGCGAAGCAGAGGGCCTGAGTGCCGAAACCAGCTGCGGCCTACAGCAGCGCCAGAGCCGCGGTTATCACCCCTACAAGGGTGGCCTGCGCCTTTGGGATGGCGAGCACCTACAGGCCCTGGAGCAGCGCTCAAACCTGGTGCAAAGCCTCACTGTTGAAGTCGAGCTGGCCTGGCTGATCCATCCCGGTGAGGTGGCACCTAGGTTGCGCCAATTGCTGGGGCGCTGAGGGGGAATGGGGATGGAGATAGGGCCGGGAACGGAGTTGGAGCCTGCTCGGGGAGCCTTGTTGGTTGCAGACGAATCTGGGCGAGGCAGCCACCGGCTAGTGCTGCCCGCCTCTTGCCAGACCCCTTTGCCCGCTCTGGTGCAACAAGCAATCGATAGCGGCGCCCTGCTGGCTAATCGGCCAATCGAGGGCCAGGTGCTGCTCGAGGCTGGGGCCTGGCGTATCGGCCTAAGCCAACTTGGCGAGCTGCAGCGCACCCTGAACGGCCGGGGGCTTGAGCTGGTGACGATCTGCAGCAGTCAGCCCCACACCCACGTAGCAGCTGCGGGGCTGGGGATCTTGAGCCAGTGGCCTAATACAACCGCTCCAGAGAGCCCCGCCAAACCAGATTCCGACCTGCAAGTGCATCGGGGCACCCTTCGCTCCGGCGACCATCTGGAAACATCGGGCAGCGTGCTGCTGCTTGGGGACGTAAACCCAGGGGCGCGGATTTCAGCCGCAGGCCATGTGCTGGTGTGGGGGCGATTGAGGGGTGTTGCCCACGCCGGCTGTCAGGGCGACAACTTCGCCCGCATCGTGGCCCTGCAGCTACGACCGCTGCAGCTGCGCATTGCCGGGGCGGTGGCTAGGGGCCCCGAGGGCACCCCCCCAGCCGGGTTTGCCGAAGAAGCTCGGATAGTGGCGGGCGCCATCCAAATAGACCCGGCCCAACCAGTCTGGCCCCTTAGCGGTTAATTACACCCAGACCGCCCAGCACACCGGCCACCGCCATAAACCAGAGCGGCGAAATGCGGGTGCGCAACATCAGCACGCAAACCAGAACTGACACCACCACCCCAGCCCAATTGGTGTCAGCCGTGCGCAGAATCTTGAGCCCCACGGCAAACAAAATTCCTAAGGTTATTGGCCCTAGGCCTCGCTCAAACGCCACGCGCCAGGGGGAGTGTTCAAGGCGCTTCCAACTAAGGCAGGCCATGACCATAAGCAAGGTAGAGGGCAACAGGATCGCTGCTTCGGCGCCGTAGGCGCAGAGCAGGGCCCAGAAAGGCCCCTCCCGCCAGCCGGCCCCGAGACCAAGCAAACCCACCAACATTGAGCTGGGACCAGGTGCCGCCTCCGCCAGGGCATAAAGATCGGCGAATTGGGTATTAGTGAGCCAGCAAAACTGGGCCACCGCCAAATGGTGATATTCCGCCAGCAGGGTGTTGCCACCGCCAAGTGAAAACAGCGACAGCGATAAAAACTGCCACAGCACCTGCACCAAGGTGCCCAAATCCGAGAGGCGAGCTGGCTCACACGCCACCGCCGCGGCCAGCAGCCCACTCATGGATTGCTCTGCCGGCGGGGCCAATACCAAGCCATGGCCAAGGGACCGGCGATCAACACCACTGGAATCAAGCGCTGGTTAAACAAGCTGAGTGCCAGAAAGACCACCACAGCAAGCAACAAAGCAACCCGATCATTCCAATACTGATCAAGAATCTTGAAACCCATGGAAAGGGCCATCCCTGCTGCCGCAGCCACCACTCCGGCCAGCACCCGATCTACCGAGGGGATGGTGTGGAAATGGAAGTAGGCCAAACCCAGCCCCATCAACAGGCTGAAGGGGAGCAGCAACATGCCGGCCAGGGCTACTAAAGCGCCTGGCAAACCGTGGAACTCGGCACCGATGTACACGGCCATGTTGATCTGGTTTGGCCCGGGGAAAAGGCGGGCAACCGTGAGTCCGGTGAGGAATTGCTCGTTGGACATCCAACGGCGCTGCTCGACCACAATCCGCTGGCTCCAGGCGGACAGGCCACCACCAAAGGCCGAGAGCGCCACCTGGAGCATCCCCCAGAACAACTCAGAAAGGCTGGGGCGCCGCTCAGTCATGGACGAAGTGGGGATCTGGTGGCAATTCGCCGTCCTCGTGCAGGCTGGGATTAAGGGGATCTGGAGCGTGATATTTCTTTGCCGCATCCCAATCAGCCTGGAAGGTGCTGCGCAGCCTCTCCACCACCTCGGGAGCATCGGATTCGATGCCAAGCTCGCGCCGCAGATCAAAGGCACTGCGATCGATGTTCATGGAACCGGTCTGGGCGTAGGCACCGTCAACCAAAAGCAACTTGGCGTGCAGTTTTAGATGCTTCTGCCGCCGCACCTTCACACCAAAGCGCTCCATTACCCGCAGCGAAGAGAATGTGTCGTAGATGTCCCAGTCGGAGATGCCGTGCTTGCCACCACAGAGGAAGCGCACCTTCACGCCGCGCTCCCGGGCCGAAATTATTCTCTCCAAAATCACCGCATCCACAAATTTTGGGTGCTGAATCCAAAGGCTTTCGAGCGCCATATCAATGATCCTGGCCATCTGGCCGCGGCTGTGAACGCTGCTCCACACCAGGCCCACAGTGAGATCGGGATGGAAAAAGCTGCGGTTCCAGTCGGCCTCAAAGCAAGCGATCACCTGCTCCACCACAGGCACTGCATAACTGACGACCCCGTAGTCACGGGTCTCAGTGAAGTATTTGTCGCTGAGGTTAAAGGTGGCAATTAGCACGCAGGTGGAATCCACCACCAGCGACTTCTCATGGGTGACTGGAAAGGCTTCGCTGGTCCAGGCCACCTGAATGCCGCAGGCATCGAGGCGGGCATGGGCCTCATCATTCCAACGGTCACCGCCGGAGGTGTGCGGATTGAGCATCACCCGCACCAGCACGCCACGCTGCTGAGCCCGGATCAAGGCCTGCTCAATGGTCTCCGACTGCAACTTGAACTGCTTAATCCGAAGTGTCTCCTGGGCAGAGTCGATCAAAGCCACCACAGCCACTGCGCCGTCATCGGGCATCACCAGCAGCTGCTGGTGATGGTGCAGATGGTTAGGCCCACCTGGGGTTTGGGTCATCCCTTCTCAGAGCCTGAACACCCCTTTTAGAGCAGCTGCCGCCAGTAGCAATGCCAGCCCCAATACCTGCAACTCAAGGTTTTGGCCTTAACCTGACCTCAATCCAGCCTGTGCCGTGGCAGCCACGTCTACCCGCTACATCCTGATCTGCTCCGGCAAAGGAGGCGTGGGCAAAACCACCCTCACCGCCAACCTCGGCATAGCCCTTGCCAAGCAAGGGGCTCGCACCGCCGTTCTCGATGCCGACTTCGGCCTACGCAACCTCGACTTGTTGCTCGGCCTGGAAAACAGGATCGTTTACACAGCCCAGGAGGTGCTGGCCGAAACCTGTCGCCTGGAGCAAGCATTGGTGAAACATAAGCAGGAGCCAAATCTGGCCTTGCTTCCCGCTGGCAATCCACGGATGCTTGAGTGGCTCCAGCCCGACGACATGCGAAAGATCGCTGCCATGCTCGGCGAGCACTTCGATTACGTTTTAATCGATGCGCCGGCAGGCATCGAGGGGGGCTTTAGGAACGCGATGGCGGCCGCACGCGAAGCAATCGTGGTCACAACACCGGAGGTTTCGGCCGTGCGCGATGCCGACCGGGTGATTGGCCTGCTCAACAGTGAAGGCGTAAAGCCGATCCAGCTTGTGCTGAACCGGGTGCGGCCAAAAATGATGGCAAATCAGGAGATGCTGGGCGTCAGCGATGTCACCGACATCCTGGCCCTGCCCCTACTTGGCCTAGTGCTGGAAGACGAACAGGTGATTGTGAGCACCAACCGCGGTGAGCCCCTCACCCTCACCGGCAATAGTTCCCCTGCTGGCCGCGCTTACACCAATGTGGCTCGCCGCCTGCAGGGTGAAGAGGTGCCGCTGATCGATCCGAGCAAAGAGCGCCAAGGGCTGCGGGCCACGATCGGGCGCCTGATGCAAACCAAGATCTTCTGAAGCCGATGACCTTGCTTGATGTGATCAACAAACTGTTGGGGCGGCAGCCCGCCAGTGCCAACACGGCTAAGCAGCGACTGCAGTTGGTGCTCGCCCACGACCGCAGCGACCTCAATCCCGAGCTGCTGCAACAGATGCGCCGCGAAATCCTTGAGGTTGTGAGTCGTTATGTGGAAATCGACTTTGAGGAAGGGGATGTGACCCTGGAAACGGAGGACAGAGTTACGGCCCTGGTAGCCAACCTGCCGATTCGGCGAGCCAAGCTGCCGGCTCCCGCCCCTATCCCTGAGTCAACCCTGGAGAACGAGATCAGTTCCTGAGACGGTGTGGGAACTCTTAGGGGCAGCCACACCAATGCCATGCCCTGTTCAACCGCCTTCGAGCATTCAGAACTTTCCGCCGCAGAGCGGCGTGTGCTCGAGCAACTGGAACGGGGCTACAGCAACAAGGCAATTGCCGCCGCCTTAATTCTCAGCAGGCGCACGGTCGAAAGCCATATGTCGAGCCTGCTAGCCAAAACCGGCTGCCAAAGCCGCACCCAGCTGCTGCTCTGGGCGCTGGGTGAGCGATAAGCTCAGAACACGAAGCCGCCAAGCGACTTCCATTGCCGGCTTAGCTCAGTGGTAGAGCAGCGCTTTTGTAAAGCGAAGGCCATCGGTTCAAATCCGTTAGCCGGCTTTCAGATCCAAATCGGTCGTGGCAGCTATGGACACGGGTATCTGCATAGCGGACGTGCTCAACACCGATACCAACATTGATCAAACGCACATAAGGGACGAGTTGACAGATAGCAAAGGAGCGCATCGCTACCGAGCTGCCTCAAAGCAGGCTGAGTCATGCCCCACCCCCGAATACTGATCATTCTCCTATATCAAGCAGCCGAAGAGAGATTTCAATCATCACACCGCGGTGTTTCAACCATCCGTTGCCTACCAGAGTTCATCATCTCTGTGTAGGAAAGAGCCCTTGGCCATTCCGGTTCGAAGGCAATAGTCCTTAGGTCTTCTCTTTGAGCCCTAGGTTTGCCTGCAATGAGTTTTCTAACCATCCATGCCACGGACAAGGAAACGACCAGAGCAACAAGGACTGTCATGGGCTCTCCGCAGATCTTGCCTTCCAAATTATGCAGTAGAAACAGCTTCCACCTGAAATACACAGAGCCAAGATCACCAGCGTCTGTGGATCGGCTGAGGTCACCAAAAAAATGGCGGTGCACTGCGACACCCTGCCGGTGAGCAACCAATCCGGCCAGGGAGACTGGAGCAACTGGCGCCTGCCGCTATCTCAACAGAAGTGGTCCGCCACAGCCAAACCGTTACTAGTCCAAACCCAGGCGCCCTAGGTGTCCCCCTGGGCTCGCCCAGCCAGAAGCCAGATACCAAGGGCCAGCAGCAACCAGGGCAAAAAGCTGAGCTCCATCAAGTCGGACAACACCTGCAGCAAGGGCGCCATAGCCCAATAAAACACCGCTACCGAGACCGCCACCACAACAATCAGAGCTCCCATGCCTACGCGCTCCTAAATGCCTGGGGGCAGTAGAGCACCGGCCCGCAATACCCGCCAGCCGCCCTCAGCGCGCCAAGCAACAACCGTGCTGGCCTGACCTGCAGCGAGGGGCCAGGGGATCGGTGCCAGAAGCGGCACCCCGGGAAATTGCTGGGCAGCCTCCTGAGCTGTACATGCGGCCGGACAGCCTGAAATGTTAGCGCTGGTTGTAGCCAAGGGGCCACTTAGCTGCAGCAAGGCCTGGGCTTCCGCACTGGCCGGCAGCCGCAGGCCCAGGCTCGACCCACCGGGATTAAGGGCCTCTGCCACCACTCCAACGGCAGGTAGCACCAAAGTGACCGCCCCTGGCCAGGCCCAAGCAGCCATCTCCAACCACTCAGTGCGCGGCGCTACGCCAAGGCAAGCAAACAGTTCTTCGGAGCTGGCCGCCATCAAAATCAAAGGCTTGTCTGCCGGGCGTTGTTTCAGGCGCCAAAGCTGGTTGGCCTGGCCAGGTGAAGCCGCCAGGGCTGGCAAGGTATCTGTGGGGAACAGGGCAGCTGAACCCTGAAGGAGCAGTGCCGCCAGATCTGGCGGCTCCACGGCTGGAGATGGAACCGGCAACAATCCGGTCTTAATGGTCATGGCAATCCCTGCCCGATCCTGGCCAGCGAGCCGACGCAAAGCGCTCTACACCCTCGAGATCCCCATGGGAGCGCACCTCGGCATATCCGGCAGCACTGAGTAGGTCGATCACCGCATGGCTCTGGTCGAAGTGATGCTCCATCAGCAACAGGCCTCCTGGAGCAAGAGCCGCCGCCCCACCCGCCACTATTAGGCGCAAGGCATCGAGTCCATCGACTCCACCATCGAGGGCTATTACGGGCTCATGCTCCCTCACCCCGGGCTCCAAACCAGCCCATACCGCTGTCGGTATGTAGGGGGGATTGCTCACCACCAGATCAAACTGTCCCCACCAGGGGCTCAACGGCTGCCACCAACTGCCCTCCAGCAATTGGACCCGATCGGCAACGCCTCCTGCCGCCAGATTGAGGGCCGCCTGACTAAGCGCCCCTGGACTGCAGTCGACGGCCCAGCCGCGACTGGAGGGCCAGGAGAGGGCCAAGGCCAGGGCCATACAGCCAGAGCCGGTGCCGAGATCGGCCCAACAGCCCGCGCTGGAAGGGGCCAGCTCCAGGGCCAGCTCCACCAGTAATTCCGTTTCCTGTCTAGGGATCAGCACTCCTGGGGCGACGCTGATCTCCAGGTCACGCCAGGGGCAGCGCCCCACAAGGTATTGAAGAGGCTCGGCCGTATCGAGATGGCAGCGCCACATCGCCTCCAATTGGTTGAGATCACAGGCCAGTTGAACCGGCAGCTGAGCATGAAGCCGCAGCTGCTGTTGAGCCCGCCAGGGCAGGCCTCCCGCCAGATCCAGCAGCCAGTCAAAGTCTCCAGGGCTCCCGCCCAGGGCTAGTTGCTGTCGGCGCCAGGCCAACAACTGCTCCCCATCGAGCTGCCCATTCACCATGGATTAAGGCTAGGCCGGACGCCAGCAAAGCCCAGGCTCAGCCCGCACCAGCCCTTGAAGCTCCAAGGCCAGCAGACGGGAGGCAAGGGAGGCCGCAGGCTCCTCCAGCATCAGGCAGAGCTGCTCAAGCGAAGCTCCGTGCCCCAAGGCTGCTAGCAGCGCTGGATCGGCTGATCGCAGCAGCCCATGGGAGGCCGCAGGAGCAGCGGGATCTGGCGAGGCCAGGGGGCCAGGCCCTAGCTGGCGAATTAAATCTGCGGGCTCAAGCAGCACCGTGGCGTCTTGGGCGAGCAGACGATTGCTACCGGCAGCAGATGCCTTGCCCGCATCAGCCGGCACGGCCCAGACCGGCAACTCCTGCTGCATGGCGAGGGTGGCCGACTGGAGAGCCCCACTGCGCATAGGGCACTCGACCACCACCACCGCCCGAGCCAGGCCGACCTGCAGCCGGTTGCGAGCCGCAAAATGGCCTGCCTGCACCGCAGTGCCCGCCGGCAACTCGCTTACCAGCAGCCCCCCGGCACCCACCTCAGCCTGCAACTGCTGATGGTGCCTGGGATAAACCCGCTCAAGGGGAGTGCCCAACACCCCCACAGGCCGGCCGCCCTTGGACAAGCAGCCTCGGTGGGCGGCTCCGTCGATCCCTTCAGCCAGGCCACTCACCACCGGCCAACCCGCCTGGGCAAGGGCCGCACCGATCGCCTCAGCCATGGCCAGCCCATGCAGGGAAGGCCGGCGCGTGCCCACAACCGCAATGGCCTGGCGGCGCCGAAGCAGGGGCCACAACCCGCCCTTACCCCGCCAATACAGGCGCAGAGGCGGCCGCGCCAAGGCGAGCAACTCGGGCGGAAAGGCCGGATCAGCCGGCACCAACACCCCCTTGCCGCCGCGCAGCTCTTGGCAGAGACGGGGCAAGGGATCGGGACCCCAGCGATCGCGATAACGCTGCAGCTGGCGGCAGCCCACCGCACCAAAACCGGCAAGGGCAGCAAAGGCCTCGAGCGGTGCGCCCCAGGCTGCCGACCAGCCACAAAAGTTGTCCCTAATGGCAACCAGCCGCTGGGCGCCAATGCCTGGACAACCCGACCACAGCAGCCACCAAAGCCGCTGCTCCTGATTCCAACCGGCGCCATCGGCGCTCCGCAGCAGCCCCTGAATCGCCATGACGCCTTCAGTACAGATGTACTGATCCTAATGCGGTCCCCGCGCCAGGGTCGCAACCGCGGCCTCCAGATCCGCGGGCAAGCGGCGCACCAGCCGGCGCCGATCCAGCCCAGGGGCGCTCTCCACCAGCACAAGCTCAACCCTTGCCTCAGCCGCCAGCTTTCCGCTTGCAGCAACAAAACGGCTTCGCCAGGGCAATTTCAGGCCAAAGCGCGGCAGCACCTCGCTCCACAGCTGCACTGCTTCGCCGTGAAACAGGGGCTGCTTGTAGTCAATGGTCAAACTCACCACCGGCAGCTCCAAGCCCCGAGCGGAAAGATCGCTGTAGGCGATACCAGCTGCAGCCAGGGCCTCTACCCGCGCCTCCTCAAGCCAAGCCAAGTAAGCGCCATGCCACATCACGCCGGCGTGATCCGTGTGTTGGGGCAGCACACGGCGCTCCAGCAACCAGCCCTCAGACACTCTTTTCACCAAAGCTGGGCCTGCTTGGCCGAAGGGGGATGGTTCCGGTGTGGCGGGCAGATGGTTCGCGCTTGCAGATCGGACATAGGGTGACAGGCAGCCTGCTACTTCGAGTCGTCTCAGTGTTTCGCAACGTTCTAATCGCCGATTCCGGCAAAGGCCACGTGGAAGAGATGGTGCGCATGCTGCGCGACATCCCGGCGGTGCGTGCGGCCCGCATCAACCTGCTGCACGTGGTGCCTGAGCAGGCTGGTGAGAGCTTCGCGGACCAATCCCAGAAAGCGGCGACTATCGCCGCCGAAGCCGTGCAACGGCTCGGGCTCAACCCCAGCGAGGTGAACACAATCATTCGCCAGGGAGACACCAAGCAAACGGTGCTGAAGGTGGCCGACGAACTCAACAGCGACCTGATCGTGATGGGCTCCAGAGGCATGGGTCGCCTTCAATCGATCCTTAGCAACAGCGCCAGCCAATACGTATTCCAGCTGTCGACCAGGCCGATGCTGCTGGTGCGCGACGACCTTTACATCCGCCACATCAACCGGGTGATGGTGGCCATCGATGGCACCGGGGTCGGAGACGACGCCCTGAAACTGGCCTGCGAGCTTGTGCGGGAGATTCCTGGCGGCAGCCTCACCGGCGTGCACGTAACCCGCCAAGACATCACCCCTTCTCGGGGCGGCAAATCCCCAGCGGATGAAGTACTCGAGAAAGCCAGCCAGCGAGCCCGTAGCTACGGAGTGGAGCTCAAGGCAGTGCACCTCAGCGGCGATGTCGGCCGCAGGGTGTGCGCCGCCGCTGAGGATCTCAAAGCCGACCTGCTGGTGATCGCTTCCCAGGATCGGCGCCCGGTGGTTGCTCGCAGCCTCGTCGACATCGACCGGCTACTGGGCAGCTCGGTGAGCGACTACATCCGCGTTCACGCCCCAGCCCCTGTGTTGCTGGTGCGGGAGCCTGAAGGGAGGCGCTAGCCCCCCTGGCGGCTGTTGGTTTGGATGTAAAGAATGATCAAAAAGACCGCGGGAACCAACACGAACAAAAGGCTGGCAACAAAGCCGAGATCGTTGGTTTCCATGGCTGAAGGGGAAGTGAGGGGAGGGTATCACCGCCAAATGGGCGCTTCTCAGGAGGCTTCACCGCTCGTTGCGGTTGGCGCCTGTTCTTCACCCTCGCTGGGGCCTTCAGCCCCATCCTCTAAATCCTCGTCGCCTTCCTGTACCGGAGGGGCAGGCCAGGCTGTGGGGCCGATGGGCAGGGGCTTGGTCTGGGCCTCCGCCACCAAATTTTCCTGGTCGGCCATGCCCACTTGGGGCCGAGTCAAAACCAAAACAGACTCCTGAACCATGGCTTGACAGGCAAGCCGCCAGGTTTGGGGGCGCCGGCGCAGTTTTTGGTCTTCCACGGGAGTGCGGCCGCTTAGCACCTGGGCAGCGGTGCCCTCCGGAATGGCCACAAAGCAGGTGATGCACTGGCCGCAGCCGCCGCAATTACCTAGGGCACCCTTGAGCCCGTAGAGCTGAATGCCCTCCCGCAAAGCCACTTCTCGCAGGTTTTCGCCGGGGTAGCACTCAATGTCGCGGCCCTCGCGAACAAATCGGATCACGGGCATGAAACCTTTCTGCAGAGGTCTTCATTCTGGGCCAGGCCGTTGCGGTCCGTTACCTGGAGCGCACGGCGGCCGGAGCGCCCCTTACGATCGCCCAACCCACCCAGAACTACCCCCATGGGATTGCCCTGGTATCGGGTGCACACGGTCGTGATCAACGACCCGGGCCGATTGCTCGCCGTGCACCTCATGCACACCGCCCTGGTTGCCGGCTGGGCCGGCTCCATGGCGCTCTATGAGCTCGCAATTTTTGATCCGTCCGACGCGGTACTCAACCCGATGTGGCGCCAGGGCATGTTCGTCATGCCCTTCATGGCCCGACTCGGCGTTACCGGCAGCTGGGGCGGCTGGAGCATCACCGGCGAGACCGGTGTTGACCCAGGCTTCTGGAGCTTTGAAGGTGTGGCTGCAGCCCACATCGTCTTTAGCGGCCTGCTCTTCCTGGCCGCCATCTGGCACTGGACCTACTGGGATCTAGAGATCTGGCAGGACCCACGCACCAGCGAACCAGCCCTCGATCTGCCCAAAATTTTTGGCATCCACCTGCTACTAGCCGGCCTTGGTTGCTTCGGATTCGGGGCCTTCCACCTCACCGGGGTCTTCGGGCCTGGCATGTGGGTCAGTGATCCCTATGGAGTCACGGGTCACTTGGAGGCAGTCCAACCATCTTGGGGACCAGAAGGATTCAATCCCTTCAACCCTGGCGGCATCGTGGCCCACCACATTGCCGCTGGCATCGTTGGAATCATTGCTGGCATTTTCCACATCACCACTCGACCGCCGGAGCGCCTATATAAGGCCCTTCGAATGGGCAACATCGAAACGGTGCTGGCCTCGGCCATCGCGGCCGTGTTCTTTGCAGCCTTCATTGTTGCCGGCACGATGTGGTATGGCGCTGCTGCAACCCCTGTAGAGCTGTTTGGCCCCACCCGCTATCAGTGGGACCAGAGCTACTTCAAGACGGAAATCAATCGTCGAGTCCAAACAGCTCTCGACAACGGAGCCACCAAGGAACAGGCCTATGCCTCGATTCCTGAGAAGCTGGCCTTCTATGACTACGTCGGCAACAGTCCTGCCAAGGGCGGCCTGTTCCGGGTTGGTCCGATGGTGAATGGCGACGGCTTGCCCACCGGCTGGATTGGCCACATCTCCTTCACTGACAAAGATGGCCGGGATCTGGAAGTGCGCCGCCTGCCCAACTTCTTCGAGAACTTCCCTGTGATTCTCCTAGACCAAGAGGGCATCGTGCGAGCTGACATTCCCTTCCGCCGTGCTGAAGCGAAGTACTCCTTCGAGCAGACCGGCGTAACCGCAACCGTTTACGGAGGCGCCCTCAACGGCCAGGTCTTCACTGATCCTGCCGATGTGAAGCGCCTGGCCCGCAAGGCCCAGCTCGGGGAAGCCTTCGAATTTGACCGCGAGACTTATCACTCCGACGGTGTATTCCGTAGCTCGCCCCGCGGCTGGTTCACCTTTGGCCACGCCACCTTCGCCCTTCTCTTCTTCTTCGGCCACATCTGGCACGGTGCTCGCACCCTGTATCGCGATGTATTTGCCGGTATTGATCCTGACCTTGGCGAACAAGTGGAATTCGGTCTCTTCCAGAAATTGGGAGACCGCTCGACCCGTCGTCTGCCCGAGGGCTACGTGCCCCCGGCAGGCAGTCCCCTCAGCTGAACGCCAGCACCCCCGAGGACATCCATGGAAAGCTTCGCTTACATCCTGATCCTGGCCCTGGCCATCTCCACGCTCTTCTTTGCAATCGCCTTCCGCGATCCCCCCAAGATCGGCAAATAATCAGCCAGAGCCCTTTAAAGCCCCTGCTTCGGCAGGGGCTTTTTTGTTGTGCAATAGGCGAATGCAGGCCTTTCCAAATGAAAAAGTGCTGCTTACACTTGAAAGACACGCCCGGATGCCAGGGATGCAATGTCCCTCATGCCAACACACCGATAGCCGGGTGCTCGAATCTCGAGCGGCCGACAGTGGTCGCAGTGTGAGGCGGCGGCGTGAGTGTCTCAACTGCGAATTCCGCTTCACTACCTATGAACGGGTAGAGACAGTGCCCATCACTGTGGTGAAGCGCAACTCCTCGCGGGAAACCTTCAACCGCGTCAAGTTGCTGCACGGGCTGCTGCGCGCCTGCGAAAAAACAGGCCTAGAGCCGGCCCGGCTCGAAGGGGTAGTGGATGAAATCGAACTCCAACTGCAGCAGCGCAGCGGACGGGAGGTGAGCAGTGCCGAAATCGGTGAACTTGTGCTTCAGCAGCTCAGCGAAATGAGTGAGGTTGCCTATGTGCGCTTTGCCTCTGTCTATCGCCAGTTCCAGGGCGTAAGCGACTTTGTGTCCACCTTGGAAGGACTGCACAAGCGCAGTGGTGGCCGCTTGCGCAAAGCCAGCTTGGCCACGGTCAGCTGACCTGGTTCAGCTGACCTCGTTCAACTGACCGTGGTCAAAGCAACGGAAACACGCTGCTGCCGAATTGGTACAGTGACAAATCGGGTTTGCTCTGCTGGCGGGCAGATCACCCGTTCCTTTCCTACTGCTTCAGGCAGACCGCCACCTATCCATGACCGTGACCCCTTCCGATACCAGCACTGAAGCGCTCAACCAAGAAGCGACCAGTGCCGAGGCCGAGCTCGACTTCGCCGCCGCCATGGGCGATGACCTCGATCTAGCTATTCCGGAAGAGGTCCCCACCGCCGATGACCCCAGCAGTCGCGCTGCATCCCGCAACGACGCTGATGGCGTGGGTTTCACCCTCGATGAGTTTGCGGCGCTGCTGAGCAAGTACGACTACAACTTCAAGCCGGGTGACGTTGTCAACGGCACCGTGTTTGCCCTGGAATCGAAGGGCGCCATGATCGACATCGGCGCCAAAACAGCGGCGTTTATGCCCGTTCAGGAGGTGTCAATCAACCGGGTTGAAGGTCTCAGCGACGTTCTCGTGCCAGGCGAGATCCGCGAGTTCTTCATCATGAGTGAGGAGAACGAAGACGGCCAGCTCTCGCTTTCCATCCGCCGCATTGAGTATCAGCGTGCCTGGGAACGGGTGCGCCAGCTGCAGAAAGAAGACGCGACCATCTACAGCGAAGTGTTTGCCACCAACCGTGGTGGCGCCCTCGTACGGGTTGAAGGCTTGCGCGGCTTCATTCCCGGCAGCCACATCAGCACCCGCAAGGCCAAAGAAGAGCTGGTGGCCGACTTCCTGCCCCTCAAGTTCCTTGAGGTGGACGAGGAGCGCAACCGCCTGGTGCTCAGCCATCGACGCGCCCTGGTGGAACGCAAGATGAATCGCCTCGAAGTGGGCGAAGTGGTGCTCGGCACCGTGCGCGGCATCAAGCCCTACGGCGCCTTCATCGACATCGGTGGAGTCAGCGGCCTGCTCCACATCTCCGAAATCAGCCACGAGCACATCGAGACACCGCACACGGTGCTCAATGTCAACGACCAGATGAAGGTGATGATCATCGACCTGGATGCCGAGCGGGGCCGGATCTCCCTCTCGACCAAAGCGCTCGAGCCCGAGCCCGGCGACATGCTCACCGATCCCCAGAAAGTGTTCGATAAAGCCGAGGAAATGGCCGCCCGCTATAAGCAGATGCTGCTTGAGCAGGCCGAAGACAACGAACCAATTGGCGTCACCCTCGACTGAGCCAGGCCCAACAACGAGTCCTCCATGGCTGAGCTGTTTCTGCGGGGAGAACCCCTGGCCGATGCCACGGGAACACCATTCCCAATCGAAGCGGTGTTGTTCGACAAGGACGGCACCCTTTGCATCAGCGAACCCATGCTCCACACCCTGGCCGAGGCCAGGGTTTTTCATGCCTGCGAGCTATTGCTGCTGCGCCACCCGGAGCTACCCGCCAGCCGAGGCGACGAGCTGGCTCAGCTACTGCAGCGGGCCTACGGGCTCCGCAATAGCTCTATCCATCCGGCAGGCGCCACGGCCGTCGGCTCCCGCAGCCACAACCTGATCTCCACCGCCACAGCGTTGGCCCAGGTTGGCCTTGGCTGGCCAGAAGCCCTTGAACTCAGCGAAAGCATATTTACGGCCACCGATGGCCTGCATGGCCAGGGGAGTGAGCACCGGCCCATCGCCACCGCCGGACTCCACGATTTGATGCAAGCACTACAGGAAGCAGAAGTGGTGTGCGCCGTGATCAGCAACGATGACGAGGCTGGCATCGAAGCTTTTCTGGCCAGCCAAAACCTCAGGTCCAGGTTTCAAGGCCTGTGGAGTGCAGACCACAACCCGCGCAAGCCAGACCCGGCGGCGGTGCACGCACTCTGCGCCCAACTCGGAATACAGCCCAACCGTTGCGCCCTGATCGGAGATGCCAATAGCGACCTGCGCATGGCCCAGCAGGCGGGGGTGCCCGTGGTGCTCGGCTATGGGGCGGGCTGGAGCATCGCTCCGCCGCTAAATCCCCGCTTCCCCTGCCTGCAACATTGGCGCGAGCTCCAAGTAAACGGAGGTCAGCACATAAGCTGAGTTCAGTTGATTCAAGGCTGCATGAGCCGCTACGTCTTCACCTCCGAGTCGGTAACAGAAGGCCATCCCGACAAGATCTGTGACCAGGTGAGCGATGCGGTGCTCGACGCCCTGCTGGCCCAGGACCCGGCTTCTCGAGTTGCCTGCGAGACCGTGGTCAACACCGGCCTTTGCCTGATCACAGGTGAAGTAACAACAACCGCCCGGGTTGACTTCAACACCCTGGTGCGGGGCGTGATCAACCAGATCGGTTACGCCGGTGCCCGCGCCGGCGGCTTCGATGCTCACAGCTGCGCCGTGCTGGTGGCCTTAGACCAGCAGTCCCCCGATATTGCCCAGGGGGTAAATGAGGCCGACGACCACGATGGCGACCCCCTCGATCTGGTGGGAGCAGGCGACCAGGGGATCATGTTTGGCTACGCCTGCAACGAGACGCCAGAGCTAATGCCTCTGCCGATCAGCCTGGCTCACCGACTGGCGCGGCGGCTGGCGGAGGTGCGTCACAACGGCAGCCTCACCTATTTGCTGCCCGACGGCAAAACCCAGGTGAGCGTCGTCTACGAAAACGAAGTGCCCGTGTCGATCGACACGATCTTGATCTCCACCCAGCACACAGCTGAGATCGATGGCATCTCGGACGAAAAAGCGATTCGGGAGCGCATTGCCGCCGACCTCTGGAGCCACGTGGTGGAGCCCGCCACCGCCGATCTGGCCCTCAAGCCCTCCCAGCCAGACACTCGCTTCCTGGTGAATCCCACCGGCAAATTTGTGGTGGGCGGCCCTCAGGGTGACGCCGGTCTAACGGGCCGCAAAATCATCGTCGATACCTACGGCGGCTATGCCCGCCATGGCGGTGGCGCCTTCTCGGGCAAGGATCCCACCAAGGTGGATCGCTCCGCCGCCTACGCCGCCCGCTACGTGGCTAAAGCCCTGGTGGCCTCAGGCCTGGCTCGCAAATGCGAAGTGCAGCTCAGCTACGCCATCGGCGTAGCCAAACCTGTGAGCATCATGGTGGAAAGCTTCGGCACGGGCGCCATCAGCAATGCCGACCTCACCACCCTGGTGCAGGAGCAGTTCGACCTGCGCCCCGGGGCCATCATCGCCAACTTCGGTTTGCGGGAGCTGCCCCAGCAACGTGGCGGCCGCTTCTATCAAGATGTGGCTGCTTACGGCCATTTCGGCCGCACCGACCTGGATCTGCCCTGGGAAAACGTGGACGCCATCGCTGCCACGCTCAAGCAGGTCACCGCGGCGCAGGTCAACGCCTGAACTGCCGGCCCGGCGGGTGAACACGGCACTTGCCCTTGGGGTGGATCTGGGCAGTAGTGGCCTGCGGATTGCCCTGATAGGGCCAGACGGCGAGCAGCTGATCGAAGAGGCCAGCCCCTATCCATCCAGCCTGGAGGAGCCTTTGGGCTGGGCGGAGGGCCTAACCAGCCTTTGCGGGCTGCTGCCAGCAGCTACCCGCAAGCAGGTTGGCGCCCTGGCGGTGGATGGCACCTCCGGCACCCTGCTGCTATGCCGTCCCAATGGCCAGCCTGGCCCTGGCTGCCTAGGCAAAGCCTTGGCGTATCACTTCGCTTGCCGTGAGCAGGCCCCTATTGCTGCAGCCATGGCCGGTTCAGGCCCAGCCGCCAGTGCCAACGGCAGCCTGGCCCGGGCCCTCCACCTGCTGGCTCAGGCCCAGGAAATCGGAGCGGGCGGCCCCTGGCTGCTGCGTCACCAGGCCGACTGGCTAACCGGCTGGTTACTTGGTGACTGGAGCTGGGGAGAAGAGGGCAACAACCTGCGCCTCGGCTGGGACCTACAACGGCAGGGCTGGACTGGCTCGATCGGGCGCCAGCCGTGGTCCACTGCCTTGCCGGCGATTCGCCCCAGCGGCGCGGTGCTGGGGCGAATCGCTGCTACGACCGCCCGAAAGCTGGGACTTGCACCTGGCTGCCAGGTGGTGGCAGGCAGCACCGACGCCAACGCCGGGGTGCTAGCCGCCCAGCCTGGTAGGGGCGATGGCGTCACCGTGCTGGGTACCACCCTGGTGCTCAAACAGTTCAGCCCCAGGCCGATCGAAGGGCCAGGCATCAGCTGTCACCGAGTGGCAGGCAGCTGGCTGGTGGGTGGCGCCTCCAATGCCGGAGCCGGCATCCTGAGGCGCTTCTTCAGTGACGGCCAGATCGAAGAGTTGAGCCGCCAGATCGATCCTCGCCAGCCCACGGGCCTGCAGCTGCGGCCTCTGCCAGCCCGTGGGGAGCGCTTTCCCGTGGACGATCCTGATCTCGAGCCGCTGCTAGGCCCGCGCCCGATCAGCGACGTCCTCTACCTCCAGGCCCTGCTGGAGGGCCTCACAGCCCTCGAGAAACAGGGCTGGCAGCGGTTGCAAGCGGCCGGCGCCCCCGCCCTGGAGCGGGTGATCACCCTGGGGGGCGGGGCCCGCAACCCCCAATGGCGGCGGCTGCGCCAGCAGAGCCTCGGCATACCGGTGCTGAATCGACCGGGGTGCACAGCTGCCCTTGGCATGGCCAGAATGGCCGCAACAGCCCTGCAAAAACCATGAACGACCGCCTGCGCTCTGTGATCTCCATGGCGGTGTTTGTGGTGCTGGCTGGCTATGTGGGCTTCAGTGCCCTGCGTCTTGGCCTGTTGTTGTGGCAGCGCTTCGGCGCCGCCTAACTCCCTCAGCAGCTTCGTCCGAGCCAGAATCATTCCCATACCCACCGCCGCTCAGCACCATGGCCGCCGACCCCATCACCCCCGCCGTGAGCGATCGGATTTGCCGACACATGAATGACGACCATGCCGAGGCGGTGCTGGCCTATGCCCGTCACTACGGCGGCCTAGGCGCAGCCGAAAAGGCAAGCCTGGTAGCAGTCCGAGCCGAAGCCATGGAGCTTGATGTGGATGGCGCCAAGGTCACAGTGCCCTTCGACCACTGCATTAGTGACAGTGAAGATGCCCATCGCACCCTGGTGGCGATGTTGCGGGCCCTGCCCCGCTGAAGCCGGCGGCGTGGGAACCCTGCGGGAAACCTGCAGACCCATCCATGGCCTCCTGGCCCCCTGGCCCAACTCCCCTAACGGCAGGGCTGTTAAAGCTGCTGCCACTGGACTGGATCGCCAAACCACCAAGCCTGCACGCCGATCTGGCGGCGGAAACTAGCCGTGGGGGGACGCCAGGGCAGTGATCCCATCCATTGGTGGGCCGCTGGCATGTACTCGGGGCAGCTGCGCCGGCAGCTTCTTTATCTGCGCACCCATCCGAATCCAGCAATGGTGGCAGTTCTGGCACAGCAACTAGCCACAGGACTGGGCGCCGAACCTTGGGCCAGACCACCCCTGCTGGTTGCGATCCCCAGCTGGAAGCGGCGAGCCAACCCTCTGCCCAGCCTCCTGGGCAGAGCCCTTAGCTGGCAACTGGGCTGGCGCCAAGTACCCCTCCTGCAACGCAGTCGGGCAGTGCTGGGCCAGCACCATCTAGGCCGCGAGCTGCGCTGGGCTAACCAGGCAGGAGCCTTTCGCTGCTCCGCGTCTGGGCAGCAACAGCACCCCCGGGATAAACCTGCGGTGGTGCTGTTGGACGACATCCTCACGACGGGTGCTACGGCCTGCGCCGCCGCTGACAGCCTGCGCGACCAGGGCTGGCAGGTGGCTGGCATGGCCTGCCTGGCCCGAACCCCATGGCAGGGTCGTGATCTAAGATCGATTCGTCGCTTAGGCGACGGGCCGGGATAGCTCAGTTGGTAGAGCAGGCGATTGAAAATCGCCGTGTCCCCAGTTCAAATCTGGGTCCTGGCATTCTCATCCCACTACTTTCCTTCCGCGAAAAGCCTGCAGGGTTTGGGATGGCTCAACTAGAAACAGCTGAATATTGCAGCACCATGCGTGAACATCCACTGAACTCCAACCGGGTGTTCAATAACGCCGACAGCTTTGCTCAGGCTTTCGATGAAGCCTGGCAAAAACATGAACAACTCGACCCCCACCACGGACTCGATCCAGCAGCCAAGGTCGACCTGATTCTCGAAGGGCTTGGCGAGCACCCCTTTCTGCAAAACCAACCAGAGCTGGCTCAGCAAGTAGCCACTTTTCGACTCCGCCTCCTGGGGTTGGCCGAGCCCAGCCAGTAGCGTCATCTTCACAGCCGTGAACTGGCGTGATGGCGAGCTCCTTGGAGCGATTGGTGCGGATGTTGAGCGGTGGCTTCAACAACCAGGAGCAGGCTTTTGAGAATCCGCCCCTATACGCCCACATCCTGGTCAAATTACGTCCCCTCCCCCAGCTGGCACCGGGCTCCCTGCTGCTGGAACAGAGCTATGCGATTAACCCGGCAGCTCCCTACCGAATTCGGGTATTGAGGGCGGAAGCACAGAACGACCAGCTAACGATCGTCAACCAGGCGCTGGCAGACGATCAACGCTTCTGGGGAGCGGTTGAGGACAACGAACTCCGTGGCTGCATTCAATCCAGTGACCTCATGCCCCTCGATGGCTGCGCCTACGTGGTACGCGAAGAGAGCGAAGGATTCGTAGGGGAAGTGGAGCCTGGATGTCGCTGTCTGGTGGAACGCAAGGGAGCTACCTCCTACCTGGTGAGCCGGCTGGAACTAGACCCAGCTGGCATGCGCACAATCGACAGGGGCCACGATCCCATCACCCACGAACATCTTTGGGGATCGCTGGCGGGTCCCTTTGAATTTGCCCGCACCCACGACTACAGTGACGAAATACCAGCGCATTGGTTTGAGAAGTAGCGGGATTGAATGTCAGGCGCTGAGCTCATCGAGGAAGGGTTGCTCCTCTTCATCAAGGAAGGGCTGCTCGACCAGGCTGTCATCAAGAAAGCTCTCCTGCTGAGCCTCCTGGGCAAGGGCCAGCTGGGAGGGAATAACTGAACGCAGGTGACGGCCTACCCCTTGATTCTCGATACCTTTAAGCAAGCCCTCAAGGCGCGCCAGCCGGTCTTCCGTGTCATCGAGTCGTAGCTCCGTCTCGTCAGCGAGCAAGCCCTGGCTATCGGCATGGCGCTCAAGCAGGGGCTCGAGCCTCAACTCCTGGGCGGCAAGCCGCTCCTCCAGTTCAAGCAGCCGGAAGGTGATCGCTTCAGCCACCTCCGAGAGGGTCTGCAGCTGGTCAGCCAGCCGCTGGGTGCAGTCTGCAACCGTTAGCTCAACAGCCATAACCATTGCCCATGGAATGGGCGGATGGTATCGGCGCAGCCAGAAGGCGCCAGGGGTTGGCGCCCCAAGGGCCTGCAGCGCAGCGTTTGTAACGATTGTAAAAGACTTGTAATCCGATCAAAACAGGCCCATATGGGTCGCGCGGCCATGACACATGCAAAAGTGAGCGAATTAATGGGAATAACAAGCGGGTGCTTGCCGGTCAGTACGCAATGTCCTGCGAACGCCTCAAGGGCTCGAGTCACTGGTCATTCGGAGGCTGGACGCGGCCAAGTTTTTTGAAAACCACCACACCCACCGCTTTATTGAGCTCAAAATGAGGTACTTGCTGTGGCCATTTGCACCGACCAAGCCCACCAGGCCTTAGAGCAGTGACCGTTTGTTAAGGGAGCAGTAAGCAAGCAGGCATCTTGAAGAGAATGGGCAAACCAAGTTGACAACAGCCAGGTTGC
Organism: Cyanobium sp. BA5m-10; assembly: GCF_024346255.1. Classification (NCBI taxonomy): domain Bacteria; kingdom Bacillati; phylum Cyanobacteriota; class Cyanophyceae; order Synechococcales; family Prochlorococcaceae; genus Cyanobium; species Cyanobium sp. BA5m-10. The sequence continues at coordinate 24,426 of NZ_JAGQCP010000023.1, forward strand.
TGCTTCGTGCCCACAAGGGGCATTGCGCAGCCCTGGGCCCTGACCAGCCTGGAACCCCTATCCACCCTTCCGACTCTTCGTCGCGACTAGGAGCCTCCCAATGTTCGACGCCTTCACCAAGGTTGTAGCCCAGGCTGATGCCCGTGGCGAATTCATCAACGCCGGTCAAATCGACGCGCTTGCGGCGATGGTTTCCGAGAGCAACAAGCGTATGGATGCTGTGAACCGCATCACCTCCAACGCATCCAAGATCGTCACCAATGCGGCCCGCGATCTTTTTGAAGCTCAGCCAGCGCTAACAGCTCCTGGTGGGAACGCCTACACCAGCCGCCGCATGGCTGCGTGCCTACGCGACATGGACATCATCCTCCGTTACATCACCTACGCGATTTTCAACGGCGATGCATCCGTGCTGGAAGACCGCTGCCTCAACGGCCTGCGTGAGACCTACCTGGCACTCGGAGTTCCTGGAGCTTCGGTTGCTGAAGGAGTTCGTAAGATGAAGGATGCAGCCATTGCAATTGCCAACAACCGCAACGGCATCACCCAGGGAGACTGCACAGCTTTAATCAGCGAGATCGGCACCTACTTCGACCGCGCTGCAGCAGCCGTCGGCTGATCAGCTCACTAAAAATTCAAACCAACTTATTCCCCTCTTCCCATGAAGACTCCCCTTACCGAAGCCGTCGCAGCAGCTGATTCTCAGGGACGGTTCCTTTCAAACACTGAGCTCAACTCCGCTTTTGGTCGCTTTGACCGCGCCAAAAATGCTCTTGCAGCTGCCAAGGGCCTAACAGCCAACGCAGACAACTTGGTGAACGGCGCTGCTCAAGCCGTTTACAACAAGTTCCCCTACACCACCCAGATGCAAGGCGCAAACTATGCCTCTGATGCCCGTGGCAAGGCTAAGTGCTCCCGTGACATCGGCTACTACCTCCGCATGGTCACCTACTGCCTCGTGGCTGGTGGCACCGGCCCCATGGATGAGTACCTGATTGCCGGGATTGATGAAATCAATCGCGCTTTTGAACTCTCCCCCTCTTGGTATGTGGAAGCTCTTAACTACATCAAAGCCAACCATGGCCTTGCCGGCGAAGCAGCAACAGAGGCAAATAATTACCTCGATTACGCAATCAACGCGCTTGTTTGAGCAAGCTGTTTTTTAGAACGTGATCAATAGCCTCCCCATAGAAGGGAGGCTATTTTTATTGAACAAAAGATAAAGAGATGGGCAAAAGTGAGCACAAAGACAGTAGCCGTGAAGAATTAGACGTCCAAAAGATTCGGCAAAAGTCATACAGCCGGGGAAACCGTCCTCTTGCCAAAACAAAAACGTCATGCCGCCCGAAGAAATTTTAAGCATAAAAGACTTGGTAAAACAAGCCGGAGAGGAACAGGAAATTCAGTACGGACCAAGCGAGGCACGCCTGCGTATAGACCTCAGAATTGACGACATTGGGCTTTGGAAATCCCATCACAACAAAAATCCTGACAACAACAATATTCTGCTTGCCTGCGAGAGTAATAGCGGCGAACTGTCAGAAACCAATCTGACCTGGGTAGTCGGAGCTGCAATACGTTCTGCGTTGGTAGAAGGAACGGCCCAAGCAAAGGATCTGCTCAAAAACCTCGGAGTGTCAGAAGAACTGGTGGATCTAGCATCTGAACACTGTCCAGGCCTAGGCGGGAAAGCAATATGGGCTTTCCATTTGGAGCGACATGGCTGGCTTACCGCAACTCCTGTGGAATCGTGAACCTGACTACAGAAGCAGATCGAAAGATGGAGATCAGCCAACTGGCCAAGGCTGCAAAAGTATGCGGCCTAAGCAATCGCGACAGCCTTCCCGAAGCAGTGAGAGCGGTGGTAGCTAAAGCCGATACTTCAAAACGGTTCCTAAACACAGAAGAATTAGAAGAGATATGCAAATATTGCAAAACCTCAGAACATGCCATTGGGCTACTGATAGCTGAGTCAAACCAGGTGATTGATAAAGCAAGACAACAATTACTAGCCCAACAACCACAGCTCATCCTGCCTGGCGGAAAATTACACCCCGAACCAAGAGCAGAAGCCTGCTGGCGAGATTGCCAACAGTTTCTGCGAGTGATCATTTACGGGGTGGCGTGCGATTGCACAGAAGTAACAGATGCGGCAGGAATGAGAGCATTACGTCAGTTATACAAGGAGATGGAAGTGCCTATCCCTGCGATGATGTATATCCTAGCCCAGATGCGTACACTAACCACACAAGTCCTAGAAGCTTCTGGCCATCTTCGCGAGACAACCTGCCTCGACAAGGCTTTTGATAATCTGATCAAGGCCTTGCTACCAACCACGCCCAGACAGGAAGACAAGTAAACCTGGCAACCCATTACCAAAGCAAGCGAAACCACAGAACACAAACGTTTCTGATTACTAGCGAATCGAATCCCATCTAAACATGAATCAAAAGCATCAAGCATCTTTGTTGCCGGAAGATCCAAGCCAATGGAGTGCTCCTGAAAAGTCGAAACCTACTGCGGCTCAGCATCAACCCGTAGATGCGCGCGGTGCATGCTGGAACAACCGTGTTCTGCAACCACTTGACCTGCGCCAGGCGAACCTTTGTCGCATAGATATAAGGGGAACAGACCTAAGCGCCTGTCTACTAGAAGGATGCAATCTTACACTTGCGCGTTATGACAGAAAGACTCGTGTACCGGCTGGTTTTGATCTTGAAAAGTCAGGAGCGGTAGGCCCTGGCGCAGCTCTTAATGGGGCCTTTCTGAATGGTGCAGATCTCAGGGGTATGGATCTTCGGCACACCAACTTCATGGGTGCGTACCTAAGCGGATGTGACTTAAGTGGTGCAGTATTAGACGGAACACGTTTTGTCGGAGCAGACCTAAGGTTTGCGAAACTGCAAGGCTGTCGCTGCATCGCAACACGCTTTACCGGCAGTCAGATACAGCAGGCAGACTTTAGGGCTGCTGATTTAACAGAGGCAATCCTAGATGGGGCTGAAAGTATTCAGGGCGCTGACTTCAGTCAGGTAACAGGCCTGGACAAGAAACAGCTAACAAACCTCCTAACGCGCTCTCACATGGAACTGGATTGCTGGAACCCACTCACCCGGCAAGCCACCCGAACGACACTTGAATCGTTGCTAGGATCAGCGGAGCAATCAGCATAGCTAGCTGGCAAGGCCAGACAAAGCGAAGCGATTGAAACAAAAGATTGAGGTTTATAAAGCTGCGGTCGATGGCTATGGGATGCCGGGGATAATTGCAAGGTATCGCCACGAAAGTCATGCCGTTTGGTCCAGCCTCCATCCTGGGTGTGGAGAGCTTCTCCCAAGAGTGCGAGGCACCACGTGAGCTAGTTCCAGGGGACGACGACCAAGCGAAGGAGTCAGTAATCCGGGCTGTCTACAGACAGGTGCTTGGGAATGCCTACGTCATGGAGAGCGAACGACAAGTTGTTGCAGAATCGCAGTTCAAGCTAGGCGAGATCAGCGTTAGAGAACTGGTAAGACGTATCGCAAAAAGCGATCTTTATAGCACGCGCTTTTTTGACTCATGCGCCCGCTACCGCTATATCGAACTAGCTTTTCGCCACCTACTCGGACGTGCTCCAGCAGATTTTGAGGAGATGCGAGGGCATGCCGAAAGACTAGATACAAGTGGTTACGAAGCAGACATCGACAGCTTCTTGGATTCTGACGAATATCAGAACACCTTTGGTGAGTGGACAGTTCCATATCAGCGTGGGTGGAAAACAGAATCCTGTGCAACGCTTCAAGAGTTCACCTGGTCATTCCAGTTGCTACGCGGCAACAGCAGCAGCAGCCTAAAAGGCAACTTGGCTGGAATCAGGAGTCGTCTTGGCGGTGCTGCCTATCAGAACCGCCCCCTTCCTGTGGTAGCTCCCTCATCACAAGATTCCCAAGGCTGGAGCTTCCGCCCAGCTGCCAACCTGACAGATCCCGTTACCCGGATAGGTGTACTCGCAGGTGAAGCAGGCAAAGTCTATCGAGTTGAAGTAACAGCCTACAGGGCCAATAACGTGCGCCCCACATCACGCTATAGGAAAGCAAACAGAGTACTCTTCGTCCCATTCAACAAGCTATCTGAGCAGTATCAACTTATTCACCGCGAGGGGGGCAAGATCGCAAGCATCACACCATTAAGCTGATCCATTGCTCAAACCAGCCCTATTGAGTAACAGAGCTCCCAAACCGGCAAAAACAAAGGGATTAGATGTCCCAAAGACGTCTAACGACTTATATCCTAATTAACAAAGCAAGTCCGCTAATCCCATAGCCCCATGACAGCAAATCAAAGCAAGTCACTTGATTTCGGAGCCACTCAGCTTCTTGAAGCACCAGCGAGGTTTTCTCGCCGAAGAACTGATGACGTAGAAACTGCCACAAGCGAAGATCAATTTCGCAACCAGCAGCTACTGAATACACCGTCAGCATTCACCGCAAACGACAATGCTGCTTTTCACATCGCAGTAAGAGCAGCATACCGGCAGGTATTCGGCAATGTTCAGCCGATGGAAAGCGAGCGACTGCTGAGTGCCGAATCAAGATTACGCAATGGGGACATAAACGTACGGGAATTCGTACGAAGATTGGCCCAATCTAGTTTTTATCGCTCACGCTTCTTTGATGCCGTATCTCCGCATCGAGCAGTTGAGCTTAACTTCAAGCATTTGCTGGGCCGCCCCCCGCAGAATCAAGCAGAGGTTGCTAGCCATGTGGCATTAATCGCCACAAGTGGCTTTACCGGCGAGATCAATAGCTACCTTGATTCCGATGAGTATCTAAAATGCTTCGGCGAGGAAACAGTTCCATACCCAACAAGCTGGAACTCACCAGTAGGCCAGCCTCAAGCAGCGTTCAACAGGATCGCAGCACTTGAGCAGAATTTCGCTGGCAGCGACACAGCCGTAGGAACCAAAAGTCAACTGCTAGGCAATCTAGTTAGCGGCTACAGGCTCTCAATAAAAGTGCCTGCACAGGTTTACCGATCTGGTTCCCTAAGTCAGATGGGTAGAACAGCGGCTGGTTCGAACGGAATGTTAGTGCCTGTCAAGCGGAACAGTGCCGATGGAGGCGACTCGACACCGATGCGTGGTGATCTATACGTTGGCTTTGGGCTTGGCCAGCGCCAGCAGGAAGTATTCGAGCGCTGCAACGGTGATTCAGCAGATCAGATTACTGCGCTGATCCGCTCGGTATACCGCCAAGTGCTGGGCAATCCCCATGTAATGGACAGCGAGCGCAACTTAACAGCAGAAAGCCAGTTTGCTGAGGGAAGGCTCAGCACCCGTGAATTTATAAGAGCTATTGGACTCTCTGCAGACTATCGCCGTCGCTTCTTCGAAACAAATGCTCCCTACCGTTTTGTTGAGCTGAATTTCAAACATATTTTGGGGCGTGCACCCGCATGTCAGGCCGAGATGAGTGAGCATCTACAAAGGCTAGCCATTCACGGCTATGACGCAGAAATCAACAGCTACGTTGATAGCGAAGAGTATCAGAACACCTTCGGCGAGAATACTGTTCCCTACCTGCGTGTAGCAACTGAAAATGGTCGCGAACAGGTTTCCTTTAATCGACACATAGCACTAGTTCAAGGCTATGCGGCCAGTGACACCATTCAATGTGCCTCAAGCCTGCTAAATTCGGTAGCAACAAGATCTGCACCTACAAACTGGACAAATACAACCGTACGGATTAACAGGCTTGGTGCAGCCTCTGGATCAGCTGATCCCACATCCAAGCGGTTCCGTATTGTCGTCAATGCCCAGCCTGCAGGCGGCCGCCAACGCAACCCGAACGCCAGCTACGTAGTAAGCGGCAATGACATTACAAGCCAACTGGGATACATCCATAGACGCGGTGGTCAGATCATTTCTGTGACCGAAATCACCTAGATGACTATGGCTCGTTTTTCGGAACAATAGCTAACTTCTTCACTCCCTCTCCCCCTACCAACCCAAAAACAATGGAAATCGAAACTCTTGACCGGCCCAATTCGGGTTTACGCCAATCAGAAGCTCAAGCCCAGCTGAAAGCCGCCTACCGCCAAGTATTTGGCAATGCACACCTCTTTGATGAAGAGCTCTCAGTCTCTGCAGAGAGTCTATTCATCAACGGCGACCTCACTGTGCAGGGGCTGATCAATGCCCTAGCCCTGTCCGACAGCTATCGGCGTCTCTTTTTTGATGCAAATGGTCCCTATCGGTTTGTTGAACTAAACTTCAAGCATCTCCTAGGCCGCGCCCCACGAAATCAAGCTGAACTGAGCAAGCATGTTCAGCTCCTGGCCACAGAAGGATACGAAGCAGAAATCAACAGCTATATATACGGAGCCGAGTATCTAGAGGTCTTTGGCTTTGATACAGTACCTTATGACAGGGGAGTGGCAAGCCAGAAAGGTGAATCGACCCTTACATATAACAGAACACGTGCCTTGACTTCAGGCTTTGCAAGTTTTGATGGTGACGGGCAATCACAATTATTAGTCAGCCTGGCGACCAGATCAGCCCCCGGAGGCAGTCAAAAGACTCCCGGCCCAGGAGGTCGCAACAAGCAGCGCTACGCTATTCGCTGGACAAGCGTTAATCCAGTCGGCCTAAATCGACGGGTAACGCAAACGACAACCGTTCCCTTCAGCTCGCTATCATCAGCCATCCAATCAATTCATCGACGCGGAGGTCGCATCACCTCAGTAAAGGAATCCTAAATCAAACTAAACCGGAGGCGATTCAAAGCCTTATTATAGATATCAAGGCTTTGAATCGCCTGCCAAAAGCATCAACAGCAAGTACTCAGGCTGCAATCCATGAATTTAAAGGACAAAGACTATCGCAAAGCAGAGTGCACTCAGATTGATCGGAGCACTGAAGAAACGCAGCCTGCGATCAACATGATGATCGATACATGGGTACACATGGTTCAGGCAGGTCGTCTGCCAGTTGCAAGGACCACTCACAGAAACAAGGCCTGAGCAGCGTTGATGCAGCTGGAATCTTTTGTAGCTCGTAGCCTAGGCCGCTGGCGATCCATGAGAAGTGGTCATTCTCTTGCTTTTCAGCAATTTGAGGATGTTCGCAGTTCAGTATTGATTGAACCAATTGGACTCCAAGATCCGTTGGTACTTAAGTTAATTAGAGACTGCAAGATACACGACGCCAAACCCCTTCTGCCATTCCGAATGGAATGGAATGCAGAAAGTGACTGGGAGCCAGATAGCCCCAGTGAAGTATCAGCAGGATCATGCATCCTCGTTCCAATCCCAACTGATAATCAAAAAGGAATCTTACTGCGAAGCGCTGGATACGCAGAGGCCGAGCAAGCAGTATCAAACTATGCTTTTTTAGAAGATGATACTTTTACACTCACTACCCAATATGGTCAATCGATTGCAGAGGAAAGGATCTGGTTCGTATCTGAGAACGTTCGCTGCCGCTCATCAGTGCTGCGAACTTCAGCCGGCTCAGGAATACTGCAAACCTCCTTCGCATCTGAAATCAGACGGTTAGATTCCTTCAGCCAGTAGAGTTCGCCATGATAGGTATTACCCTAAAATTCGCTAAAATTCTAGCTGGACACTACAGTAATTTCTCTCAGTCACAGAGCGATCCCGTAAATTTTGCCCATATTAACATCTATTTTCGCCCTCTGCCTTGGGAAGTATTTCAGGGCCCTGGTTTTTACTCCGAGCAGAGCTATGGGCACGATCCTTGGCGACCTTATAGGCAAGGTGTACATCGACTGATTTCGACCGAGAAGGTGCAGATTGTTGAAAATTTTGGATTCGACCAACCAATTCGCTTAGCTGGAGCAGGCTTCACGCCTAAACTGCTCAAGCTAATTCATATTGATCGCCTTCAACAACGCTGCGGTTGTGCGATGCATTTCCAAGAGACGACACCGGGTTGCTTCAGCGGAAAAGTAGAGCCTGGTAATAAATGCCTAGTGCCACGCGATGGGCGGCCTACCTATCTAGTGAGTGAGGTGTTGGTTGATCACGAAAACTGGATTAGTAGAGATCAGGGTTTTGATCCAGCTACCAATACCTTGCAGTGGGGCTCCGAACATGGGCCACTACGTTTTGAACGCGTGGCTAGCTTTGAAAATGAAGTCACAGCTGAGTGGGCACATCTAAGTAATCATAAGGGAGAAGAATCTGAACAAATTGGATAAAACAGAAACCATACAAGCTGACGGACCAGCTATCCAGCAATTCCGTAGCTGGATCCGCTCGCAGCACCTAATTTGCCAAGGCCAAGACTTTATTTTTGAAACAATTGATCATAGTCAGCTTGAGCGTTTTGAAGCCTGCCTAAATATGCTTGATGGGCAAGTGCGGTCTGTAAGAGCAATTGGAAACTGGCCCATGGGGCCCCGTCGAACATTCAAGATACTGAGAGCTGAAGCAGCTGTGCCGAGGCCCAAAGGCCTGGAAATTCAACGCTACTGGGCTGAGCGTGGGTCCTTTCAAACCCGGTTTTCTGAAATAAGCAGTTGACGCCTACGATCTACAAAAATATCAGGATCCTGCACGGCAAAAGCATTCTGTAATAGCTGAATTATTTCATGGTTATTCCCAACATCAATTGAATCAAGACCTATCAATGCAGCATAACGTAGCTCCCAGCTTGGCGTGAAATCGGAGGACAAAAGCTGCCTCACACTTTTGCACCATATATCAGGAAAGTGTTTATTCAAAGCCAAGCAAGCAGCCGCTCTTGATTTACCGAATTGTGGGCGCTTGCTGTTCATAGCTTCCAGCAGCAATGCCTCAATGACAGGAGTAGCAGCGGAAGGCCAGATATCCACACTGCCAAGAAGCTGAATGAAGAAATAATGAGCACCATAGTCATTATAAGCATCCTCCTGCCATCGCTTCCAGAAAACAGGCCAGAGCTCTTCTACTGGCCTATGCTTCAATGTGGACAATGCTAGGTAGCAACGGCTAAAGTCAGTACCAAAAAACTCATCAAATAAAAATAATATGGTTGGTTCAGTGTCGTAGCAGTGCGCCAAGACCAAACCTTCTGGCTGATCCCACATCAGCGAATCTAAACAAGTAAGCAGGTCAATGCCTGCGTGTTCTTTGTCTTGGCCCGGCCAGAGTGTCCGCAGAGCGCGCAACCTGAAAACAGGGGACACGGGCGCCTTGAGAATCGAAGGCAATAGATATGTAGCCCGACAGTCAATTAAATCCTGAATCGCCGACTGCCGGTCCATTTGGTTAGGCAGGGTCAGGTGGTCTTCCAATTCTTGAAGGCGACTGCCATCTCCACTGAGCTGTGCAACCCCGGCCAAAGCAGCGCCGCGAACCCCTGGATTCGCCTCATCTTGCAGCGATTGAAGTACGGGCAAGGCCGCATGCACTTCTAAACCCACAAGAGCCTGGATAAGAACCCGGCGGCTCTGGCCTGGATCATTGAGCAGCGGGAGCATTGCCTGATGGAGTTCAACATCCTGGCAATTGAGCTGAAGAAGGGCCCAGGCGGCATTTTCAACGAGATAGTGATCATTGCTCCTTAGGCAACGCCCAATGCTGGGGATGGCCCGTTGAACCCCAAGCCGGCCCAAAACTTCGACCGCTTTGCGGCGCGCAAGGTTAACCGCCTGTTCGCCCGAAGAATTATCAATGAGCCTCAATAATGCCTCCTCCGTTTTATCGCCGGGGAAATTCACGAGATGGGCGGCCGCCATGTAGTAGTCGCTGGCAGAATCAAGCGAGTCAAGAGATTGTTCAAGAATCGCTAGCGCATCATGGTGGCTGAGCCCGGGATGGATATTGTCGTAACTGTTGCTGGAGCTTGCCAAAATACTGTCCTCAGAAGTCAAAGTGGACGCGGCTGTGGAGCTCAAAGCAGAGCTGCTTCCAACTCTGATAGCCGGCAGGGCAAGAGCGCTGAAAGTTTAAGAGTTATGTGTCTTGATGCAACCCAGCCAGGAAGCGTTCAATATGAACCCATCTAAATTAGAGGCACAATGGGACCCCATCAATGTGGTGCGCTTTTACTTGTTACAAGCATCAATTCTGAAACTCCCCAGAGGGTTGCTCAGAAGCTGCGAGTTCCGCGCCATATGCTGAGCCACACTATGCAGCAACTACACCAGAATGGAATCCCGGTTACGTCGGTATGTCTGATGGAGGCGGCCAGCTCAGTTTCCGCAGTGGCGACCACAGCCTCTACGGATCCAGTCGAATCACCCAAGTCTGGACAGCAATCACCTCGCCGCCGCCGCAAATAGCCCAGCTCAGCCTTGAAGCTCGAACACACCATCAGGAGCACGCCCCTGTTTGAGCAGATCCCAGTTGATTGACTGAAGGAAAGCGGCGGTGTTCAGAGTCTCCACCACATCGACCCCCCAGTCACTCTGCTGCAGCAACGCTCCAGAGGCGCCTTGATCGTCCTTGCGTCCACCTAAGGCCAACAGCTGGCAATCATGATCAGTAGCACCTGCAGAGCAGCGAAGCTGTCGCCAGGCCAGGAGTACGGCATTGGCCAAATCGACGGGCAGCAGGTCGGCTTCCACCTGAACCAACCAGTGAGGGTGGCTGACTGCCTGAACCCGGACATCGGTGGACAGGTGTGCAACGAGACCAGCCGCCAGTTCCGCGGAATTCAAGCCCTTCAGGTTGTCGGAAACCACCTGAAGGTTGTGGGAGAGCAAAAAGCGTGTCATGTCCTGATCTTGTTAAGCCCACCATAGGATCGCGGCGGCTATCCCTGATAATTAGTTCAATAGGAGGGACCCTTGTCTGCCGAGCTGTCCGCTACCCCCGCATCTGGAATCCAGCAACTGAGCGTTGAGGAAGCCAACATTCTTGCTGCAGAGCTTCGTTCCCAACTTCGTCAGGGGTTAGTTCCTTCATCCGACACCCCAGCTATTGAGCGCATGGTGGCTGGTCTCGGCGATACCAGGGGCTTGATGCGGCTCACCTTTGCCGAAAGCCTTGGAGCAGTGGGTGCTGCAGCGGTGCCAACTCTCTGCCGTGCATTGCAGTCTCACGACAACGTCACCGTTCGACGCGCTGCAGCTAAGACTCTGACCCTGATTGCAGATCCAGCTGCCTTGCCCGTTTTACTCGAAACCCTACTCTCAGATTCGGATCCCGTTGTGCAGGGATCAGCGGTCGGAGCGATGGCTGCAGTCGGCGAGCAGGCTCTCAATCCACTCCTCTCAGTGCTGGTTCATCCAAAAGCTTCGGCCATGCAACAGGGGCTGGCCAGCTGGGGGATCGCTTTTATCGGCGCCAAGGCGCCCGAAGCGCTTCGCCAAGCAGCCAGCTCGCCGGATGCCAGGATAAGAGCGGCAGCAGTAGCAGCTCTCGGCGAACAGATCCAGTCTTTGGGGGATGACGAGGCGAGACAGCTGCTTCTAACCGCGCTGGATGACCTGGACTCCGAAGTGCGGGCAGAAGCTGCAACGCTGATGGGGAAGTTGCAGGAGCCAGAATGGGCCTGCCCGCGCCTGCTCCCCCTGCTCACCGACTCGGAAGAACAGGTTCGCAAAAACGCTGCTCTATCGCTGATGAAGCTAGGGGCCAGGGATGCATTGCCTGACTTAAAAGCAAGTGTGGAACAGGAAGTACAACCTGGTGTCAGATTAGTGCTAGAGCTAGCGATCAGTCAGCTAAGCAAGTGAGGATAACAATCGTCTCGCGTCAGCCCGGCTGAGGTTGACGTGCTTGCAGTTCCCTTATTCGAGCCAAGGCTGATTCAAGGGTCTCTCGCACATAACTATCTAACTTTGGTTGGTGCTGCAGATCCTTAAGAGTCGGTTCAATTGCAGGATCATCAATCTGGGCGAGTGCATTGACAGCTGCTACCGCCTGGGCTGGATTATCACCGCCCACCACTCTTAGCAACAGCGGCACCGCCTGCCCACCAACCTGCCCAAGGGCCATCACCGAAGCAACAGCCACAACCGGTGAGTCGTCGCTAAGTGCCTCCTCGAGAGCCTGCATCGCTGTCTCGGGGAAATGGATCCCAGGCTGGTTTGAAGCCACCTGGGCATAGGCCTTCACGCAGCTGGCGCGGATAGTGCTGTCCGTGCTAGCCATAAGAAGATCCGCTAAGGGCAGCAAGGCTGCCGCGCCAAAGGCGCCAATACCACGAACAGAAGCCCTGCGTAAAGCTATATCCGGTTGGGCCAACAAACCAAGCAGGCGAGGTAGAGCTTGCTGAGGCCAATCCCTGACCATAGCCATAAAAGCCTGGCTTTGAATATAAGGATTAGGGTGGGCAAGATCATCAAATAAGATATCTAATGCTTCCATTTCCATCGAGGAGAGGGGGTAGGCGACGGCTCATTTTCACACAAAAAAGGAGGCCCGAAGGCCTCCCTGGTTTGTCCTCAACAATTAATCAGAAACTGATCAGGAGAGGGCGTTAATGGCGTAATCAAGGTACGACTTCAACTCATTGAGAGCCTGGGGGCTCATGTCACGAGGGGAGCAAGCCCGATCGCGGGTGAAGGTGAGCGCTTCCACGTAAGCAGCGGTAGGCAGACGCAGGGTGCGGTACACCTCACGGGCTCCGGCAATGCCCCACTCATCGAGAGGGCCAGTGCCGCCCACAACCAGGCAGTAGTTGATCAGACGCAGATAGTGAGCGATGTCGCGGTAGCACTTGTCCACCTTGACCTGGTTCTCACCAGCTTCGCCAGCTTGCTTGAGGTAGGGGTACTTGCTGAAGCAGGCGTCACCAGCCTCCTTGGTCACTTTGTCCAGACCGGCAGCCAGCTTTTCAGCAGCTTCAAGGCGAGCAGTAGCTCGCTGAATGTTGCCCTGAACAGCTTCCAGGTCGTTCTGGGAGGGGAAGCGACCAGCGGCATCAGCGGCGGTCACAACAGTGGTCACAACAGACTTCATCGTGAAGATCCTCGTTTAATTGAGTAGTAGTGGTTTAAAAAAAGCAATCTCTTCGGATGAATCAGCTGAGGCCGCTGATCACACGGTCAAAGTAGGTAGCAGCTTCAGCCACTAGAGCGGAGCAGTCGCCCTGAACGGTTTCCATCTTGCGGAAACGGGTTTCCACAGGGTTGGTGCCGCTGGTGTTTGTCTCGTTGATGTGAGCTGTGGAAGAAGCCTTCATGATGGCCACGGCGCGAGCGGCAGACTGAAGGGGAACGCCCAGAGCGATGTAGGTCTCCTTGAGGCCGTTCAGGCAGCGGTCGTCCAAAACCGATGCGTCGCCTGCCAGCAGCGCGTAGCTGATGTAGCGAAGCACAATTTCGCCATCGCGCAGGCAGGCGGCCATGCGGCGGTTGGGATAGCAGTTGCCACCAGCCTGGATCAGGCCAGTGTTTTCGCAGATCATGCCGGTGACTGCATCTGAAACGATGCAGGAGGCATTGCTGGTGATGGCGTTAACAGCGTCTAGACGCTTATTTCCCTCAGCAACATAGTTACGGAGAGCAGCGAGCTCACCGCCTCCAATAGGGGCAGTCTTCGAATCTGCGCTGACGACAGCGCGTGAAAAGGCGTCGAGCATGGGAAAGGGGCCAGGGGTGCTTGTGCTTAGCCAATTGACAGCCAGTGAAGATCGTTAGATCTGTTCAGGTCTGTATGGCGTAGCTGCCTCTCGGGGAAGGCGTAAGGGGAAACTACGGTCATCTCCCGCCTCAGGCCCCCCATCAAGCCAATCATGCAAACTTTCGTCACCCATCGCGCTCGGACTTGAAAAGTGCAGCGCTGGCAAAGGGTTTTGGCAAGGGGAAGGCACGCACTCCCTCCTAATCGCGGAACAAAGCACCAGGAGATTTATCTTTTCTTCCATTTTCACCATGGATGCGACCCATTTGAAGCTGCTCTAGTGGATCGCAGCGGTCGACTCCGTATGCTGACATCCGCCCAATCCAACCCATGACCGACGGCACCACCGCTCGCGCCGACACGTCTGCAATCAACGGATCCGATCCCAGCCGGCAGGAGTTGGAGGAGTCGATTGATCAGCTAGCGGCCTACCGCGATCGACTTATCAAAGATGTGATCGGCATGGGGCAAAGACTGAAGCTCCCTCAGAAGCAAGTCGAATTCACCCTGGCTCAGCACCCCGAGCTGCAGAAGCTAGAAGCAATTCTGGCTCAGCTTGAGTCCCAGAAGTCCGAGCAGGACTAACCCCCATCCCCCTCACCCGCCCGTGGCACCCATGGACCCAGCCCGAACGATGGACCAGTTCTTGGCGGCCAGTCGAGGGGCCTGGCTGACGCGACGGGCTGTGCACCACCTCGACCACCAAGATGATGAATTCGGCGATTCCAATCTTGTTATCGAGCCCTTCTCCGCTGAGGATCCAGCCGTCGAGCAGATATGTCTAACTCTTAATATCAATCCTCTTCTAGCAGCAGGAGGGGCCCGTTTCTGGTGGGAGAGCAATCTAAAACCCCTAACCAGAACAGAAGATCAAGCGGCTGTATTAATAGATATCCCTCTAGCAGGAGATCCCTCTCAGGGTTTCCTGGTCCGTGACAAGGGCTACGTGGAGAAGCAGCCCGTCCTCAGTCAATACACCTTTTCCAGCGATGGCGTCATGACCGTTACCACGCGCTATGACAGCAATGTCGGCACGGAGCGCTGCTGGTTCGTCACGGATCAGGTGCGAATGCGGGTGAGTTCAGTGCAGTGTCTCGATGGTGTGTCGATGACCACCTACTGCACGGAGCTTCGTTGCCCCTCCGACGCAACTCTGCAGTCGCTTCGGGAAAGCGCCGATTCCATGGCCGCCGGTTTCCGTTAACCCACCCTGCTCCTGATCGCTCCGAGATGTTTGACCCTTTTTTGCAAGAGCTCAATAGCAGGCTGGAAAGGTCTGGAGCGCAGCCCATTGCCCCACCCGATGGGCTAGCTGAATGTCACTCCCCGAAGAGGCAGAGCGTGATCCAAAGCTGGCTCTGGCAGGTGCCTGGGTTCCGGCGCTGGCGGGTGACCAGGATGGACGCGGGGGACAGCCTGCAAGTGTTGAATTCGGTGGCCTATCCCGAATACAACAACGATCAGCCCCTTATGGGAATCGATCTCCTTTGGTTCGGCACCCGCGGCAAGCTGGTCGCAGTGCTTGATTTTCAGCCACTACTGCAGGATCAAAATTATCTTGACACCTATTATCAAGGCCTAAAAGAACTTATTTCTCGCCACCCGGATCTTCACGGTGCTGAGGCCATGCGCTCATTTGATCCAAACCAATATTTTTCGCCCTGGCTGCTGTTCTGCCGTGGAGGAGCTGAGGAGGCGCAGGAATCGTTGCCCAGAGCTTTCACTGCCTTTCTCGACTGCTACTGGCAGCTCAGCGCCGAAGCCGGCCAACGCACTTCCATAGTTACAGCAGAAAAGGTGAAAACCCTGCAGGAGGCATACGATGTCTATAGCGCCGAAAGAGATCCGGCTCACGGCCTGTTTAGCAGCCACTTCGGCAAGGCTTGGTCGGATCGCTTTCTGCACGAGTTCCTTTTCCCATCTAGCCCGCAGCAATGACAGCACCGCAAAGCTGCAGCCTTGATCAGGTCAGAATCGCCGGTTGGCGTTGGCAGCCCTTTCTTGATCATGCGGTCGACATGCTTCAGGCGTTGCAGCCAGCCGCCTACCCCGTGCCGGAGCAGTTTCTGCAAAAAACCGGATCCACCGGTTCGAAGGCACAGCCGGTAGTTGTGCAAACTGCAACCTGGGCCTGTCGAACCAGCAAGCTTCGCCAGGTGAGGGCCGCCTGTGTGGAAGCGGGACCAGCAGCGTCCGTGCTGAACCTAGTCATCAATCCCCACTGCCGTTTTGATCTGCCTTTCTTCGGAGCCGATTTGGTCACGCTGCCCTCAGGTCATCTGCTAGCCCTTGACCTGCAGCCAGTTGACCGCAGCGATTCCCTCCATACCCAACCTGTCTGGGATCGATTACTCCCAATTTTTAACAGCTGGAAACCTCACTTACCCGATGGAGGACCCATTCCTGCTGAGGCAAAACCTTACTTTTCGCCTGCATTTCTCTGGACCCGTCTACCTTTGGGTGCAGCCTCCGATGAGCTGATCGCCACCGTTATATTTCAAGCCTTTGCTGAGTATTTAAAGCTTTATTTACAGCTCGTGGATGAAGCACCCCCCGTAGCAGACGATCGCTCAGCAATATTGCTCGATGGCCAACGCCGCTACACCAGCTACCGGGCAGAGAAAGATCCGGCAAGAGGGATGCTCAGCCGCTTTCACGGCGCGGAGTGGACCGAGACATATATCCATGAGGTGTTGTTCGATCTGGACAGACACTATCCCGAGCAAAAAGGAGATCAAAGCAGGCCTATGGAATGAAGAGGCCCACTTCCACTGATCAGCTCCACTAGAAAAGCGGAGAATCCGACCATAGCTAAGCGGCCATTCCACACTTCTGAGCTGTTGCTCCAGCCCCAAGCCCACTTATCTTGGGGGTAGAGCTTTACAGTGCTGGGCAAAGCCGCTGCCTGGTCAAGATTCACTTCGGGTCCATCCAGGGCCTGCTGGACAAGTCTCGCAAGCCCCTGGATGAACGCAGGGTTGGTGTCAAGCGCCGGCACACGCCGAAAATTGGTGATGCCCGACTCGAAAGCCAGCTTGCGGTACTCGATGTCGATCTCTTCAAGGGTCTCGATGTGCTCGCTCACAAAACTGATCGGCACAACCACCAGATCCTTCACACCCTGCCGCCCTAGCTCCTCCAATGCCTCGTCGGTGTAGGGCTTGAGCCACTCCACAGGACCCACCCGGCTCTGATAAGCAAGGGTGAAAGAGTTGCTGTGGCCCAATGTGGCCTCCAACTTCTCGATGATCAGCCGGGCGCAGGTTTCGATCTCCCCTTGGTAGGGATCGCCCGCTTCTTCCACGTAGCTCTTAGGAACACCGTGGGCGCTGAAGAACACGTGGGCGCTGTCAGGGTCCGGGCAGGCCTGGATCTCGCGGGCGATCAGCCCGGCCATGGCGTCGATATAGCCCTGGTCATCGTGGTAGCTGCGGATGCATCGAATCGGCAAAGCTGCAAAGACAGGATCAGCCTGGCGAAGACGCTGAAGCTCCCTAAAGCTGGAACCGCTGGTGCTAATTGAGAAGTGAGGGTAAAGAGGCAGCACCACCACCTCGTCCACATCGTCGGCTTTGATATCTGCCACCGCCGATTCGGTAAAGGGGTGCCAGTAGCGCATCGCCACGTAGCTGGTGGCCTCGATCCCAAGCAGGCGCAGGGCACTCTGTAGCTCCCGCGCCTGCTGCTCGGTGATTCGCCGCAGTGGCGAGCCCCCGCCGATGGAGCGATAAGCCTCCTGCGACTTGCTCGCCCGCAGGCTGCTGATCAGCCAAGCCAGTGGTTTCTGCAGGGCCGGGCTGGGTAGCCGGATGATCTCCGGATCCGAGAACAGGTTGTAGAGGAAAGGGCCGACGTCCTGGATGCGCTCCGGACCCCCGAGGTTCAGCAGAAGCACACCTACCTTGGCCATGGCTTGACGATCATGAGGCCAAACATCATTTTACGTCTACAACTGCCGGCAACTGCACTCGCTCGGTTAATTAAGAAACGTTTAGGGTCAGCCCTGACAACGAAGTGGATCAAGCCACGCCCCAGCCCCAGGGATCTTTCACCAGCGGATAGTGGCCTGAGAGTCCCATAAACTTTTCGCTGCGGACCCTCTGATTACGAAACAACGATTCTGGAAAACCCGACTACCGAACTGAAGACGATGGAAGGTTCAGACAATCACGCCAAAGCAGCAGCTGATCGGCAATGGGACCTCATGCGCGCCAGCTTTGATGGCGACTGGAAGGGAATAACCACCTGGTATGGCCGCAACGGCCGTGGCATGAACCTGAAGCAGGGCAGCGTCAACCCGGAGGCCTCGCTTTACTCCATCCGCTTCTCGGATGCGCACACGGGTGAATGGCATGGGACCGGCCTGCGATTCGCACCCGGTGGAGAACGCCGCTTCCCCCTATATCGGCACGATTACAACCTCGGCCACAACTGCTGGCATTTTCCGCAGACGGCTGGTCAGTCGAGCCTGCAAATGGCCGGCAGCAGCGGCCGTGCTGGGCATGAGGTGAACTTCTTCAGCGGTCGCAGTCGTTCGATGCTGGTGGCACTTTACCAGCAACAACCTGATGGTCAGATGCTGCTGGACTCAATCGCCGCCACACCCTTCCGCTGCCAACGCACCAGTCCTGACCCCGAACGTGCTCAGTTCCAATCTCTGGAGGCAGTATTCGAGACCGTCTTTGGCTGGCAAGGAGTGGAGTCAGTGATCAGGCCAGGATTCAGTTCTGGAAATGAAGCGACAGATAAACGGTTGGCACCATTCTGTAGCGAATTGTTTATCAAGAATGAAGTGAATGCGCTATTTGTGGATAATTTAATCTGCAGCTTGCCTGAGAGCTTGCCAAAGCATTCATTTGACATCCACTTCGGCTGCATACTGAATCGTCAAAGCTTTGTGCATTTGACAATGGAGTTTGATGCCAATCACAATCTCTTGGCCTGGATAGAGCGCCGATATCAGCCCAACATGCATGGATGAGAGAGGCTGAAGCCAAGCTGCTTAAGCTTCTCATTACTCACCCGCGCATTAAGGATTCGATCGCTGGTGTCTCTGGTCAACCACTTAGCTAGAGGCAGGCCAGCGCGCTCACACAGCCGATCTGTGAGCTCCTGGCCGTTGTACTGGGTATCATTGACCAGGTTGTACGTGTCATTGAGACCTTGATCAAAGGCAAAGTTGATACCGCGAACGATGTCGTCGCGGTGAATCCAGCACGGCACATTCAGGCCATTACGCTGCACTAAGCCGCCAGCTGCACTCAGCAACATGGCCGGAATATCGCGTCCAGGCCCGTATATGCCACCGAGGCGCAACACGCAGACCTTGATAGATTCGGAGCGGACCGACGCGATCATCTGCTCTGCTCTCACGAGCACGGAATTCACTGGATGATTTGAATCGGTTGTATCGCTCTCACTTGTGAGCGCTCCCTGCCGGTTGCCATACACGCCACAGCTGCTGAGGTGAACAAGCTGGAGTGGCGAGCTGACAGGCCGACGCCTAAGCGTTTCGATCAGCCGCTGCAGGCCGCCAAGAAAGGTCTGCTCGTATTGGCTCAGCTCAACACTGGAACTCTTCGACGGAGCGAAGGACACCAAGACACCGTCGAGATCTGCTGCGAAGTCCAGGCTGCTGGAGGGATCCGTCGAATCAAAAACCAACGGATTCTCGACTAGATCGGCCAGCTCTGGCAAGCGTTCACGCCGGGTTGTGGTGCCCCAAAGTGCGTGCCCCTCCTGCTTCCAGGATTTGGCAACCGCTTCGCCCACGTAGCCACAACCCAGGATTGCGCGACGCTCACCCGAGGGCAGGATCGGGCGCTCTTGGAGAGACAGCAACTGATAGAGGGAGGCCAGATCTGGGGTAGAAGTCATCCCGCAAAGCCCAATCATGAAGTTTTGCAACCCTAGGCCTGCCGGATGTGGGGTTGCGTTGTCACCGCTACGGATGAGCATCCTGAGCCCTACTCGGTTCTTGTGGCAGGCTGAGCTATCGCCTTAAGCCCATGCCCGTCTTTTGCGTCGAAGTGCCTGGGCTTCCGCCACTTTCCGTCACTTGCGCCGGCTGCAGCGGAGATGCTTTGCAACTGGCACTACGGGAGCAGGGACTGGACAACTTCCGTGTGGAGCGGCGCAGCAAGGATGGCCGCCAGTGGTGGTTTCAGGCCAACTTCATGCCAGGCACCATCGACCCAGACACCAGTGGAGGTCTCACCCGGCTGGTGAGCGTCGATCTAATCGAGGACTGATGGGTCCGAACCAAGCGCCGCTAAGCCTCAGGCCGCCGCCACCTCAGTGCTGCCCGAACGCTGACGGCGGGTAAGGAAGCCAAACAGAACCTTGCCAATAGCGGCGATCAGATTGCCTTCCAGTTCCTGGAACATGGTCATGTTCAGGTGGAAGGCGTGGTTGGCCTCCTCCACAATGCGATCGGCCATGGCTT